>JBJMNA010000050.1:0-5647 GCA_045804485.1 Chloroflexota bacterium | reverse complement strand
GCGCGACCATGTCATCCAGGTCGTCGTCCTCGAACGCGCGGATGCGTGGATCGGCCGTCGTCTCAGATGGCAGCCCGGGCGCCTCGAGGATGCGGTACCACGTCTGGATCTCGAACCCGAGCCGCTCGTACATCGGCCGGCCGGCGTCGGTCGAGACGAGGACGAGGGTCCGGCAACCCGCGTCGTCCGCGCCATCGATCGTGGCACGGGTCAACTCCAGGCCGACCCCGCGCCGCCGCCAGACGGGATCGACGAAGATCGTACCGATCCAGCCGACGGGGCCGTTCAGGCTCACGACGGCGGTCCCGACCACCGCGCCCTCGGCGTCGGCGACGAACGAACGCATCTCAGGCTGGCGGACGACGAACTCGAAGTTGAGCCGGCGGTCGCCCCAGTCGTGGCGGGCGAACAGGTCCACGGCGGCGTCAAGGTCGGCCGGCGTCATCCGGCGGATCAGGGGAAGGGGCACCATCCGATGGTAGCGGGCCGTCGGCTATCATCGACCGCCATGGCCACCCTGTCGCGCGCGGACGTCGAGCACGTCGCACACCTCGCTCGCCTCGGGCTGACCGACGACGAGCTGGCACGGCTCGAGGTGCAGCTCAACCATATCCTCGACCAGTACCGGATCCTCGCCGAGCTGCCGACCGACGACATCCCGCCGACCGCACAGACGATCGAGCTCGAGAACATCCTTCGCGACGACGTCGTCCGCCCATCCCTCCCGGTCGCGGCGGTCCTCGCGAATGCGCCGGCCGTCCAGGGCGAGTTCATCGTCGTGCCGGCCATCCTCGACGAGCGCTGACCGGTCCGTGACCGACCTCACGCGGCTGCTGGCGCACGAGATGGCGGCGCTCCTGCGCAAGGGCGAGGTGTCCTCGCGCGAGCTGACCGAAGCTCACCTCGCCGCGGCCGAGCGCGATAACCACGCGCTCAACGTGTGGCTCACGATCGACCACGAGCGCGCGCTGGCCGAAGCGGACGCAGCGGACGCGCGCCTCGCCGCCGCACGGGCCGGCGGTCCTGCGGCACTCGATCTCCTTCGGCCATTGCTCGGCATCCCGGTCGCCCTCAAGGACCTCGTCTCGCTCGCGGGCGGGCAATGCACCGCGGGGTCGCGGATCCTCGCCGGCTACCGGGCACCGTACGACGCGCACATCACGGAACGTCTCCACGACGCGGGCGCGGTCATCCTCGGCAAGACGAACATGGACGAGTTCGCGATGGGCTCGTCGACCGAGCATTCGGCATTCGGCCCGACGGCCAACCCATGGGCGCTGGACCGCGTTCCGGGCGGGAGCAGCGGCGGGTCGGCAGCCGCCGTGGCGGCGTACCACTCCCCGTTGTCGATCGGCACGGACACCGGCGGGTCGATCCGCCAGCCGGCCGCCTTGTGCGGGATCGTCGGGATGAAGCCGACCTACGGGCGCGTCAGCCGGTACGGCATCGTCGCGTTCGCGAGCTCGCTCGACCAGATCGGGCCGTTCGCGCGCGACGCCCGCGATGCCGCCGCGCTCCTCCATGCGATCGCCGGGCGCGACGACCGCGACTCGACCTCGTCGCCCGAGCCCGTGCCGGCGACGCTCGCCGCGCTCCCTGCCGGCGACGATGAGGCGGCGGCGACCCTCCGAGGCAAGCGCTTCGGGCTGCCGCGCGAGTACTTCGTGGCCGGGATGGAGCCCGGTGTCGAGGCGCGGATCCGCGACGCCGTGGCGGCGCTCGAGGCCGCCGGCGCGACGGTCGAGGACGTGAGCCTGCCGCACACCGCGTATGGCCTCGCGACCTATTACATCGTCGCGCCGGCCGAGGCGTCGGCGAACCTCGCGCGCTACGACGGCATCCGGTTCGGGCCGCGGCTCGGCGACGGTGACGTGCTCGCCAACTACCTCGCGACGCGCGGCCAGGGCTTCGGGCCCGAGGTCAAGCGCCGGATCATGCTCGGGACCTACGCGCTGTCGGCGGGCTATTACGACGCCTACTACCTGAAGGCGCAGAAGGTACGCACCCTCATCAAGGCGGACTTCGACGCGCTCTGGGCGGAGGGCTTCGATGCCCTCGTCGCGCCGACCTCTCCGACGGTCGCCTTCAGGTTCGGTGCGCGGCTGGCAGATCCCGTCTCGATGTACCTCTCGGATGCCTGCACGCTCCCGGCGAACATGGCGGGTCTGCCCGGCGTGTCGGTGCCGTGCGGGCTGTCGGACGACCTGCCGGTCGGGTTGCAGTTCATCGGCGCTGCGTGGTCCGAGGCCTCGCTGTTCGGGCTCGCTCGCGGCTACGAGGCGATCACCGCCGACGAGTCCTGGCGTCGGCTCGAGCCGCCGGGACTCGCCGAGGCAGCAGACGCGAAGACGCCGACCCCTGCCGAACGGATGGCAGCCGCCGCGTCCTGACCCGCCCCGCCGCCATGCCGTAGGCTAGCCGTCCCATGGCGACCGACCTCGATCCCCGTCCGCCGCTCGCCGAGCGCGCGCTCTCGGAACGCGTTCGGAGCGTGCCGCCGTCGGGGATCCGGCGGTTCTTCGACATCGCGGCGACGATGGACGACGTCATCAGTCTCGGGGTGGGGGAGCCTGATTTCGACACGCCGCGGGTCATCGTCGAGGCCGGCGTCGAGAGCCTGCGTGAGGGACGGACGCACTACACGAGCAACCTCGGCACGCTCGAGCTCCGGCGCGCGCTGTCGCGGCACCTCGCGGACCGCTATCGCGTCACGTACGACCCGACGACCGAGATCCTGGTCACCGTCGGCGCGTCCGAGGCGGTCGACCTCGCCCTCCGCGCGACCTGCGACCCGGGCGACGAGGTGATCCTCCACGAGCCGTCGTACGTGGCCTATGTGCCGGCGATCGTCTTCGCAGGCGGGGTCGTCCGGCACGTCGCGACGCGCTTCGAGGACGACTTCGCGCTCGACCCGGACGCCGTCGAGGCGGCGATCACGCCACGGACCAAGGCCCTGTTCCTCGGCTACCCCTGCAACCCGACCGGTGCCGTCCTGCCCGACGACGTCGGGGACGCGCTCGCGGAGATCGCCGTCCGGCACGACCTGCTCGTCTACAGCGACGAGATCTACGACCGCCTCGCGTACGGGACCTATCGCCACCGGGCGATGAGCGCCCTGCCGGGGATGCGCGAGCGGACGATCCTGATGGGCGGCTTCTCGAAGGCGTACGCGATGACCGGCTGGCGTGTCGGGTACGTCGCCGCGCCGGCCGGGATCCTCGAGGGGATGCTCAAGGTCCACCAGTACGGGATCATGTCGGCACCCACGACGGCCCAGGACGCTGCGCTCGCGGCCGTCATCGAGGGTGAGCCCGAGGTGGAGCGGATGCTCGCCGAATACGACCGCCGGCGCCGCCTCATCGTCGATGGGCTGAACGCCCTCGGTCTCGAGACGTTCGAGCCGCGCGGCGCGTTCTACGCCTTCCCGCGGATCGGCTCGACCGGGCTGACGGACGACGAGTTCACCGAGCGGCTGCTGACCGAGGAGCACGTGGCGGTCGTGCCCGGGAGCGCCTTCGGGCCGTCGGGCGTCGGCCACGTCCGGATGTGCTACGCGACCTCGTACGAGCGCCTCGAGGAGGCGCTGCGCCGGATCGGGCGGTTCGTCGAGCGAGCACGCTCGCAGGCGGCGACCCGGGCCTGACCTCGACGCCACGGTGGCGTCCACGACCGCCGCGAGACGTTAGCCTGTCGTCGTCCCGGCGATCGTCGGTTCGGCGGTGGCGCCGCCGATGGACCGAGGCCCGGACCCGGCACCCTCGGCCGCCGCCGGGCCCAAGCGCTCGAGCGCTTCCTCGATCGCCCAGATCGCCAGCGGCCGGACGTAGAGCGACGCGCGGAAATCGCCGTTGATGTCGTACGCCTCGGGCGTCCGGAACCACAGTCCACGCTCGTAGGTGACGTCGGCGGCGCCACTCGCGGTCGACCAACCCTCCTCGACGAGCCCGCGGCCGATCATGAACGCAGCCAGCGCGTAGGTCGTCCCGACCCAGACCTCCGCCGACTGCTCGCTTGAATCGTCGACCGTCCCATCGGGTCGCATCCCGTTGACGGCGCCCATCCGGCCGCCGGCGAAACCGCAGACGTTCATCCGGTGGATCGTTCGCAGGGCCTCGGCCACGCGGTCGGCGGGGACGAGGTCGCCGAGACCCGTCGCGTCGGCATACCACTGGCCGGCGAGCTGGTCCGCCATGATGCTGTCCGAGCTCGCGCCGTCGCCGTCGTCGTAGGCGTAGTGGTCACCGCGCCACAGCCGGCGGTCGAACGCGAGCTGGCCTCGTTCGAACCAGCCGGCCCAGCGCCGAGCGGCGGCCGCGTCTCCGAGTCGCCCGGCCATGGCCTGAGCCGCGGCCAGCGCTCCCAGCCAGAGAGAACCGCCGTAGGCCGAGGGCCCGTGCATCGGCCAC
Organism: Chloroflexota bacterium; assembly: GCA_045804485.1. Taxonomy (GTDB): domain Bacteria; phylum Chloroflexota; class Limnocylindria; order Limnocylindrales; family CSP1-4; genus SPCO01. Next base: position 1,241 of record JBJMNA010000050.1, on the reverse strand, counting down.
GTGTCGTAGGTCTGGTCGGGCAGGCCGTCGTGCTCCGGCAGGCCGTCACCGTCGCGGTCGCGCTCGGACAGCCGCGTCAGGAGGGACCCGACCGTCGGCCACGCGTCCCGGATCAACGCGTCACCACGCTCGGTTCCGGCCGCCACGGCATCGCGCCAGACCTGGAGGACGAGCTTCGGCCCGAGGTCCTTCCAGTCGTTGACGTCCTGGAAGCGATACCAGTTGGGCCGATGGAACGGGTCGTCGTCGGGGCCGCCGACGTCGTGCGGGACGGTTCCGCCGACCTTTCGCCGCGCGTCCACACCGGATGCCTCGATCGTCACGACCTCGGGGTCGTCAACCGAGACCGCGGCCAACAGGTCTCGGATGCCGCGTGCCTCGAGCTCCGGAAAGAGCCGCAGGATCGCGAACGAGGCGTAGAAGTCCACGTCGACCGAGTCGTAGAACGGGTAGTCCGGGCATTCCAGCAGGGCGAACCGCCCGGGATCGTCACGGTCGGGCTCCTGGCCGTCCACTTCGCCGGCCTCCCAGAAGCTGCCACCGTCGACCAGGAAGTAGAGCTCGTTGAAGAGCGCCGACTTGTACCAGTCCGGCCGCACGTCCGACTCGAGGACCGGTCGCTGCCAGGTCTCGATCGCGTCACGCCACGCGCGCGTGCTCGAGAGGGCGTGCCGCGCCAGGTCGTACGCACGCTCGCCGGTGCGGCCCCACTCGCGCGTGTAGCGCTTCCACCATCGCCGGCCGGCGCCGAACTCGACCATCGGGTAGTCCCACGCGACCGAGAACCGGAGCGACCGGCGCTCGCCGGGCGCGAGCTCGACGGTCGCGGCGACGGCGGCGCCGATCGCCTCGCCGGTGTCGGACGGCCGGCGATCGTCCGACGGATCGAGCCGACCGTCGGCAGCGAAGTCCGCCCAGAGCTCCGTGTCCGCCACGGCGTCGAAGCGCGATCTTGTCGTGACCGTCACGCCGGGCGCGCGGGACGCCGCGATGGCGAACGTCCCGCGCAGACCCGACGGACCACCAGCGGGGGGGGGGAGGGTCGCCCCGCCAGCGTCGGGGGTTTCGATGGATTCGTGCCCCGCCCCAGCGAGCGCCGGCACGGTCGGTGGAGAGGCAGGATCCTGCCAGGACAGCATGATCCCGACGGTCAGCGGGTCCGGTCCGGGGTTCTCGACCCACCACTCGAACGCCCCGACCGGGAGCGCGCTCGATTCGTAGTCGCCGGCGATGACCGGACT
>JBJMNA010000049.1:0-7248 GCA_045804485.1 Chloroflexota bacterium | reverse complement strand
GCTCTTCTTGAAGGACGTGCCCTTTGTGTCGACCGAGGAGCCCAGCGCGTCGAGTGCCTTCTGGGCGAGGTCGGTGCGGGTCGCGTCGGCAGACGGGGCCTGCTTCAGGACCTTGTAGGTCGTGGCGATCTTGATCGTCTGGTCGTACAGCGACTTGTCGAGCAGCCCGATCCCGTTCGGCGAGGGCCAGATCAGGGCGTTGATCTCGTTCATCTGCCACGCCTGATGGCTCGCGCCGAGTTGCGATCCCTTGGCGAGGACGATGTCGACGCACTTCTGCGGGTTGTCACGGCAGTAGATCCAGCCCTTGAACGAGGCCTGCAGGAACTTGCTGGCGATGTCGGCGTTGTTGCCGGTCTTGAGCCACTTGTCGGTGGCGAAGATCTGGTCCTGGAGCATCGCGGTCCCGACGGACGGGTCGTTGAAGTCGATGACGTTGAAGTCTTCGGGCTTGTACAGCGCTCCGGTCGCGGGGTTCTTCGCCTCGAGGACCTGCGCGTATTCGTTGTAGATCATCGCCTGGGCGACATCGAGGTCGCCCTTGAGCAGCCCCGACATGTCGAAGTTCTGCTTGATGACGTTTTCCTTGGTCGGATCGAGGTTCGCCTTCGTCAGTGCGGCGAAGAGCTCGGGCTCGTTGCCGCCGAGCCACGACCCGATCCTCTTGCCGGCCATCTGTGCCGGGGTCGTGATGTTGGCGGTCTTGAAGCCTGCCATCCGCGTGCCCGAGCGCTGGAAGATCTGGGCGATCGAGACGAGGTCGGTCCCGCCTTCACGCGACTGGAGCATGTTCGGCAGCCAGGCGGTCCCGATGTCGGCGCCGCCGGTCGCGACGACCTGGACGTTGTTGACGTTCGGCCCGCCGAGCAGGAGCGAGACGTCGAGTCCCGCGTCCCTGTAGTAGCCCTGGTCGATCGCGGCGTAGTACCCCGCGAACTGCGACTGGGCGACCCACTGCAGCTGGAACTTGACCGGGGTGAGGACGGCGAGCGAGGCGCCACCCCCGGCGCCGGCCGACGCCCCAGCCGAGGCAGCACCGCCACCACCGCTCGAGCTACATGCTGCGACGAGCACGATCGCGGCGATCGCAGTCGCGAGCATCTTCCGGGACAGTGTCATATCGATGCCTCCTCCTCGGTGACGCGACGACCGGCGCGCGCCGACCGCCCTCTCTGTTCACTCAGCGGTCGATGGTAGGCCACCGGCGGTACCAAGCGCAGCCCTATCTGGCCATCTCCCGGTCGGCGCGCCAGGGCATCACCAGTCGCTCGAGCCCGACCGCGGCGAGGTACAGCACGATGCCCATCGCGCAGGCAAGCACGATCGCGGCCCAGGCCGACGGGTAGCGACTGTGGCCGGTCTCGAGCGTGATGTAGATCCCGAGCGAATACAGGGGCCCGCCGAAGAACTCCCCGACGACGGCCCCGATGACGCTCAACGTGGTCGCGATCCGCAACGCGGTGAACCAGTACGGCAGCGCGTTCGGGACGCGAAGCTTGCCGAGCATCTGCGACTCGCCGGCGGCATACGAAGACAGCAACTCGAGCGCGGCCGGCTCGACGTTGGTCAGGCCGCGAACGGTGTTGACCATGACCGGGAAGAAGCACATGACGGCGACGATCGTCATCCGCGGCAGCAGGCTCTCCGGCCCGAACCAGTTGAGCGTGATCGGCGCGAACGCGATGATCGGGATGGTGCTCGCACCGATCGCGACGGGCAGCAGGACCTCGCGGGCACTCGCCCAGCGTGCGGTCGCGAGCCCCGCGATCGTGCCGAGGAAGACGCCGATGACGAGTCCGCCGACGGCTTCCGCGCCCGTGAACAGCACACCCTTCACGAGCGTCGACGACTCCGCACCCATGCTCTCGGCGATGACGCTCGGTCGCGGGATGAGGAACGACTTGACGCCGAGGACGAGCAGCGAGACCTCCCACGCGACGAGGACGACGATGAACAGCGCGATGGCCGGAAGCCACTCGCGGACCGCCGAGCCGCGGTTCACGCGAGCCCCTCGGCCCGGATCCTGGCCGCGCCGTCGAGGCCGCTCGACTCCTCGCCCGACTCGTGCTGCCGGAGCGCCTCGCGCACCTGGGTCACGAGAGCGAAATAGCGCGGCGATTCGCGGGTCTCGACCGATCGGTCGGCAGGCAGGTCGATGTCGATGACCTGCGAGATCCGCCCGGGGCGCGCCGACATGACCACGACCCTCGTCGAGAGGAAGACCGCTTCCGGGATGCTGTGGGTCACGAAGACGATCGTCGTCGCGGTTCGCCGCCAGATGTTCATCAGCTCCGTGTTCATCCGTTCGCGTGTCATCTCGTCGAGAGCTCCGAACGGCTCGTCCATCAACAGCAGCTTCGGGTCGAACGACAGCGCCCGGGCGATCGCGACGCGCTGCTGCATGCCGCCCGAGAGCTCCCACGGGTGGCGATCGGCGAACGCCTCGAGCTCGACGAGTCGAAGCAGGTCGGCCGACCGACGCCGCCGGTCCTCGGCGGGGTAGCCCATGATCTCGAGCGGCAGCTCGATGTTCTTCGCGATCGTCCGCCAGTCCATCAGGACCGGCGCCTGGAAGACCATCCCGTAATCGCGGTCGAGGCGGGCACGGGACGGTGTCTTGCCGTTGACCGTGAGTGTGCCGCCCGTCGGGGACGTGAGGTCACCGATCAGCCGGAGCAACGTGGACTTGCCACACCCCGATGGACCGATCAGCGAGACGAACTCGCCGGCCCGGATCGCGAGGTCGATGCCGTCCAGGGCGGTCACGGATCCGTCGCCCGTCCCGAACACTTTCCCGACGCCTGCCGCCTCGACGACCGGCGCGCCTGCCCCGCTCTCGGCCATCACAGCATCCCCGGCACGGGCCGGTATCGCCCGCGCGTCAGCACGCGCTCCGCGACGTTGATCGCACCGACGAACACGAAGCCGACGAGAGTGCACATCACGATCGTCGCCCACAGCCTCTCGGGCGCCGAGACGTAGTACTGGTTGTAGTTGATGATCGCGCTGCCGAGCCCGGCCGCGACGCCGGCCGTCTGTTCGCCGATGATCGCGCCGATGATCGAGGCCGCCGCCGCGACGCGGAGTCCCGAGAAGAGGTACGGCACCGAGGTCGGCAGCCGGAGCTGCCACAGGATCTGGCGCCTCGTCCCCGCGTACGACCGGAACAGCTCGAGCGCGCGCGGATCGAACGCGCGCAACCCCCGCAGCGAGGCGATGGTCACCGGGAAGAACGTCAGGTAGGCCGCGACCGCCATGACCGAAACCCAGTCGGCCTTGATCGCCACGACCACGATCGGCGCGATGGCAAGGATCGGCACCGTCTGCGACGCGACGACGTACGGGACGAGCGCACGTTCGGCGAGCCGCGAGTTCACGAACAGGACCCCGAGACCGAGACCGAGCAGGCCACCGATGGCGAACCCCGCGAGCGCCTCACCGAACGTGAACACCGCCTGCCCGGCGAGGACGGCGCCGAGCGGCGGTCCGCCGCGCTGGGCCGGGTCGACGAACGCGCGTCCGATGTCCCAGACGTGTGGCAGCGACAGGTCGTCGGCGATGCGCCACTTCAGCGGCGGAAAATGTTCGTAATCGAGGGCGACGCCAGCAACCTGAGCGTGGATGCGCCACGGGTCGCCGCCGAGCCACTTCGCCCCTTCCCAGACCAGGACGAGCGCCACGAGCACGATCGCGATGCCGACGACCTGCCGCCGGCGCGACCGTCGCGGTGCGGCGGCATCCGTCGGGCGTGTCCGGGCGATCGCGCGGACGGACCCGCTGGCGGTGGTCATCGGTCGCGAGTCGTGCTGCTCGGACGCCGTCAGGCGACCGCGGCGTCTGCGATGTCGAGTGCGCGGTCGATGATGTCGAAGCCTTCCGCCAGCTGGTCGTCGGTGATGCACAGCGGCGGGTTGGTGTGGATCGAGTTGTTGGCGAGCATCGTGTACAGGCCCGCCTCGCGGAGGTTCTTGCCGATCGCCTTCATCTCGTCGGAGGTCCCGTTGAACGGGGTCAGCGGGGTCCATGGATCACGGGACCGGATCAGATCGATGATGCCGAAGAGCCCGAGGTTGCGCGTCGCGCCGACCGACGGGTGGCGCGCCGCGAGCCGCTGGTGGTGCTGGCGCATGACGCCGTCGAGCCGCGCGGCGTTGGCGATCAGCCCGTCCTCCTCGTAGACCGAGATCGTGGCGAGCGCGGCAGCCAGGCTGACCGGATGACTGCTGTAGGTCAGGCCGCCGTAGAACATCTGCGTCTCGAACTTCTCTGCGATCTCGTGACGCATCGCGACGGCGCCGAGCGGCAGGTAGGACGACGTCAGGCCCTTCGCCATCGTCATGAGGTCCGGCGTCACGTCCCAGTGATCGACCGCGAACCAGCGTCCGGTCCGCCCGAAGCCCGCCATGACCTCGTCGGCGACCATCAGGATGTCATTCCGCGTGCAGATCTCCCGAACGCCCTGGATATACCCGTCGGGCGGGATCAGGATGCCGTTCGTGCCCACGATCGTCTCGAGGAAGACGGCCGCGATCGACTTGGCGCCCTCGTAGCGGATCACGTCCTCGAGGCCCTGGAGGCTCTCCGCCACGGGACGTGGTTCGGCCTCTCCCCAGCGGTGGGTGTCCGGGTAGCGCACGACGCCGACGATCCCGGGTTCGTTCGCCCAGCGCCGCGGATCGCCGGTCAGCGTCATCGCTCCCATCGTCGCGCCGTGGTACGCGCGGTATCGGGCAAGGATCTTGTGCCGGCCCGTCGCGTGGCGGGCGAGCTTGATCGCGTTCTCGATCGCCTCCGCGCCCCCGAGCGTGAAGAAGACCTTGTCCATGTCGCCCGGCAGGATCTCGGCGAGTTTCGCGCCGAGCCGGGCCCGGATCTCCGTCGCGAACGCGGGTTGGACGTACTGCAGCTTCGTCGCCTGGGCGTTGATGGCGTCGATCACCCGGCGGTCGCCGTGCCCGATGTTGACCGACATCAGCTGGCTGTTGAAGTCGAGGATCCGCTGGCCCTCGGGTGTGTAGAGGTAGACGCCCTCGGCGCGGTCGACGGCGATCGGATCGACCGCGCCCTGGACCGACCACGAGAAGAACGTGTGCTTGCGTGTCAGCTCGACGATCTCTTCGCTGGTCATCGTGCCGGGAGCGGTCGTGGTACCCATGGATCACCTCGGGGCGGCTGCGGGCGGACGAGAGTGGCCGCCATTATCGGTCAGCTGAGGCGGCGCCGGATCTCACCGATGTTGTCGGCGATGAGCAGGATCCCGAGCCCGAGGAGCCCGACCAGCAGCAGCTCCCGGAGATACGTGACGACGAGGATGATCGCGCAGACGATCGCGAGCACGACCGTGATCCGGAGAACGAGCTCGACGATGTTCTTGTCGAAGAACGACTCGATGGCGAGATACGACGCGAGCAAGGCGACGACCGCCAGTGGCGCCGGCAGGATCCGGAACCACACGATGACGGCGAGTGCCGCGATGAGGAGCCCGACACTCAGCGCGGCCCACGCTTCGCCGAACGCCCGGCGCTCGGTGACCGCCGGAGGTTCGGGGACCGCCGCGTGGTGCAGGTGGATGCGCGGATCGTCCAGCTTGCCCGCCCGCAGGTCGGCCAGCCGCGAGAGCCCGGCGGAGATCGCCCGCCCGAGCTCGACCTCCCGCGTCCGGAGCGACGTCAGCCGGGCCTCGCCCTCCCGGAGCTCGAGCGTCCGTTCGAGCCGGAGGTGGTCGACGCCGGCCGCGGTCCGGATCGCCGCGATCTCGGCCTCGAGCTTCGGGAGTGAGATCGACAGCGCGGCTGCTTCCGTCGCCACCTCCTCGCGGCTGGCCGCGAGTTCGGCGAGTCGCTCCTCGAGGACCGGGATCGCCTGCGACGGAGGCGACACCTTGTCGAGCCCCGCGAACCCGAGCGGGTCGTGCCAGGACTGGCGGACCGACCCCGTCCGCGTGTATTTCGGACCGGCAGGGGCGCGCTCGCCGGCGAACCGGTCGCCCGTGTCGAGGCCCCACAGCCCGCGGTAGCGGTCGACCCAGCCATCGCCGTCGCCGATGACGATCGGGTCCCAGTCGACGTCCCCGCCGGGGCCGACGACGAGTCCGTCACCGCGCGCGTAGTCCACGAACGGGACGCTGAACGCGCGCCGCGCCCTCGCCGCGAGATCGCCGGGATCGGGCTGGCCGAGCGTGTCGCGCCAGAGCCGCCGGGTCAGGTCGAGCGGGCCGCGGATGTTCCTGTCGCCCGGGAACGGCAGCAGCATGATGTACTCGCCGCGCTCCAGGTAGGTGGCATGCGAGCCGGCACCCGGGTAGACGACGGGGTGATCGTCGATCGTCTCGAGGCGCGGGTCGTCCCAGCGACGGCGGAGGTCGTCGCCCTTCTCGTCGTGTGCCGCGGCGCAGAACCAGGCCGGCCGCATCGTCCCGTCCTCGAACTGCTCGAGGACGACGAAGCACTGCTCGAGATCGGCCTCGTGGTCGTTGGCGCCGTCGAAGGTCGAGCGCCAGTCGTTCATGGCGTAGAAGAACATGTAGTGGAGGATCACCCAGCGACCCTCGCGGATCACCCGGCCGTGGTAGACGACCCGCGGGTCGCGTTCGCGGATCGCGTCGTAGCGCATGGACGCAGCCGCGGCGGTCCCGCCCGGGACGCGACCGCGTGCGAGGAGCGATGTGACGAGACCCGCGTCCACGAGCCGTGCTGCGAGGCCGACGCGTGCCAGTCGACCGGGCGCCGAGAACCGCTGATGCTCCGGACGAGATCGCCAGCGTCGGAGGTCGAGCGCGTTGAGCGGCTTCGGGACGAACCGGAGGAACTGCGCCTCGCCCGGCGCCGGATCGCCGACCTCCGCGAGCTTCTCGAGCGTCAGCTCGCCGGCCGGCACGACCACGCGCGCCTCACGCAGCGATGGCCCTGCCAGGAGATCGCACGACTCGACGTACGGCCCGGTCGCCATCGGGAAGAACAGCTCGCCGTCGGTGAACCGCAGGATCGGCTCGAGCCGCCGCAGGAGCTCGAGATCGGTGGGGACCGGGATCGCGGTCGGCGTCGTCACGGTTCCCGCGTCCCGCGCAGGGCCAGCCGGACGTCACGCTGGTTCAGGTAGAAGACCGCGATCACGTTCAACAACATCGAGGTGTAGCGGCCCTCGCCGGCGAACCACCAGCCAAGGTCGATCGCGAGGATCGCGCCCGCGCTGACGATGGCGAGGACCCACGCCCACCTCTTGCGCAGGATCAGTCCGATGATGGTGAGG
>JBJMNA010000048.1:0-2337 GCA_045804485.1 Chloroflexota bacterium | reverse complement strand
GGCGGTCTGTCCCGCGACCGGGCCGGCATGGAGGTCCGCGACGTCCACCACAGCCACTACGGCCGGATGTGCCCGATCGAGACTCCGGAGGGCCCCAACATCGGCCTGATCGGATCGCTGGCCTCCTACGGACGGATCAACCCGTTCGGCTTCGTGGAGACGCCGTACCGCAAGGTCGTCAAGGGCAAGGTCACCGACCAGATCGACTATCTGACCGCCGACGACGAGGACAAGTACGTCATCGCGCAGGCGAACGCGCCGCTCGACGACAAGTTCAAGTTCACCGAGGAGCGTGTGCTGGTCCGCCAGCGACACGGCGAGGTCAGCGAGATCCTGGCCGACGAGGTGGACTACATGGACGTGTCGCCGCGGCAGATGGTGTCGGTGGCGACTGCGCTGATCCCCTTCCTGGAGCACGACGACGCCAACCGTGCGCTGATGGGCGCGAACATGCAGCGTCAGGCCGTGCCGCTGATCAGGAGCGACGCGCCCCTCGTCGGCACCGGCATGGAGTTCCGTGCGGCCGTGGACGCAGGTGACGTGGTCGTGGCGGAGAAGGCCGGCGTGGTCAAGGAGGTGTCTGCCGACGTCGTCGAGGTGATGAACGACGACGGCACCTACACGACGTACAAGCTGGCGAAGTTCCGTCGCTCCAACCAGGGCACGTGCATCAACCAGCGTCCGCTCGTGACCGAGGGGGACAAGTTGGCCGAGGGGACCCCGATCGCCGACGGCCCCTGCACCGACGAGGCCGAGATGGCGCTGGGCACCAACCTGCTCGTCGCCTTCATGCCGTGGCAGGGCAACAACTACGAGGACGCGATCATCCTCAGCCAGCGGCTGGTCCAGGAGGACGTCCTCACCTCGATCCACATCGAGGAGCACGAGGTGGACGCCCGCGACACCAAGCTCGGTCCCGAGGAGATCACCCGCGACATCCCCAACGTCTCCGACGAGATGCTGGCCGACCTCGACGAGCGCGGGATCATCCGCATCGGCGCCGAGGTCACGACGGGCGACATCCTGGTCGGCAAGGTCACGCCCAAGGGCGAGACGGAGCTGACCCCGGAGGAGCGGCTGCTGCGCGCGATCTTCGGCGAGAAGGCGCGCGAGGTGCGCGACACCTCGATGAAGGTCCCGCACGGTGAGTCCGGCACGGTCATCGGCGTCCGCGTCTTCGACCGCGAGGAGGGCGACGAGCTCCCGCCCGGCGTCAACCAGCTGGTCCGGGTCTACGTCGCGCAGAAGCGCAAGATCTCGGTGGGCGACAAGCTCGCCGGACGCCATGGCAACAAGGGCGTCATCGCCAAGATCCTGCCGATCGAGGACATGCCGTTCATGGAGGACGGCACGCCGGTCGACGTCGTGCTCAACCCGCTGGGCGTGCCGCGTCGGATGAACATCGGCCAGGTCCTCGAGCTGCACCTCGGCTGGCTGGCCAAGCAGGGCTGGGACGTCGACCTCAACGCCGACAAGGGGAAGGCCGCCTGGAAGGACCGGCTGATCAAGATCCACGCCGACAAGGCCGATCCCGACTCCAACCTGGCGACTCCGGTCTTCGACGGTGCCAAGGAGGACGAGATCACGGGTCTCCTGGGCTCTACCCTTCCCAACCGCGATGGCGTGCGGGTCGTCGGGGCGGACGGCAAGGCCCCCCTGTTCGACGGCCGCTCCGGCGAGCCGTTCCCGGACGCGGTCTCGGTCGGCTACATGTACATCCTCAAGCTCCACCACCTGGTCGACGACAAGATCCACGCGCGGTCGACCGGCCCCTACTCGATGATCACGCAGCAGCCCTTGGGCGGTAAGGCCCAGTTCGGCGGCCAGCGGTTCGGCGAGATGGAGGTGTGGGCGATGGAGGCCTACGGAGCGGCGTACGCCCTCCAGGAGCTCCTGACCATCAAGTCCGACGACGTGCCGGGCCGGGTCAAGGTGTACGAAGCCATCGTCAAGGGCGAGAACATCCCCGACTCCGGTATCCCCGAGTCGTTCAAGGTGCTCGTCAAGGAGATGCAGTCGCTCTGCCTCAACGTGGAGGTGCTGTCGCAGGACGGCTCGCAGATCGAGCTCAAGGATGCCGAGGAAGACGTCTTCCGGGCGGCCGAGGAGCTCGGGATCGACCTCTCGCGCCGCGAGCCCAGCTCGGTCGAAGAAGTCTGACCACCCCACGGGGTCTCCCGACGCCTGGCGCTCGAGAAGACCCCGGGGGGACCCCGGTCGGGCCAGTCCCCAGTCATCTGAACTCAAAAGCTTGCTCTCACCAACCAGAGAAGGAATGGAGCCAACGTGCTCGACGTGAACTTCTTCGACCAGCTTCGGATCGGCCTGGCCACCGCG
>JBJMNA010000047.1:0-14343 GCA_045804485.1 Chloroflexota bacterium | reverse complement strand
GCACAAGCAGCTCCACGGCCTGACCCGGACCCTCGTCAACAACATGGTCGTCGGCGTGACCGACGGCTATCGCAAGGGTCTCGAGATCACCGGTGTCGGTTATCGTGCCGCGCTGAACGGCAAGAAGCTGACGCTCAACCTCGGCTACAGCCACCCGATCGAGATCGACCCGCCCGAGGGGATCAGCTTCGAGGTCGAGAACCCGACCCGCCTCGCGGTGGTCGGCATCGACAAGGAGCTCGTCGGGCAGATCGCCGCGAAGGTTCGCCAGACTCGGAAGCCAGAGCCGTACAAGGGCAAGGGCGTGCGCTATTCGGGCGAGTACATCCGCCGCAAGGCCGGCAAGGCCGGGAAGATCGGCGGCAAGAAGTGATCCAGATGACGAACAGCCCCGAGGAACGGACACGATGACCCAGCTCGCCTCCCGCGGCGCCGCACGACGCAAGCGCCATGACCGGATCCGCCTTCACCTGGCGGGGACGGAGGTGCGGCCGCGTCTCGCGGTGTTCCGCAGCCTCAACCACATCTACGCGCAGGTCATCGACGATGCGTCGGGCACGACGCTCGCCGCCGCCTCGACGGTCGAGAAGGAGCTGAAGGGCTCCAAGTCGTCCAAGTCCGAGGAAGCGGCCGTCGTCGGGAAGCTGGTCGCCGAGCGGGCAAAAGCCGCCGGCGTCGAGCGCGTCGTCTTCGATCGAGCCGGGTTCCGGTACCACGGGCGGATCAAGTCGCTCGCCGATGCCGCCCGCGAAGCCGGACTCGATTTCTGATCGGAAGGAGCCTCCGTGGCACGTATCGACGCCAATAAGCTCGCGCTCGAGGAGCGCGTCGTCCAGATCAATCGAGTCGCCAAGGTCGTCAAGGGCGGCCGGCGGTTCAGCTTCAGCGCGGTCGTCGTCGTCGGTGACGGCGCGGGCCACGTGGGGGTCGGGATCGGCAAGGCCGGCGAGGTGCCGGAATCGATCCGCAAGGGCGTCGAGGACGCCAAGAAGAACCTGATCAAGATCCCGATGGTCGGGACGACCATCCCGCACCAGGTCCAGGTCGTCTACGGCGCCAGCAGCGTGCTTCTGAAGCCTGCGTCGCAGGGCACCGGCGTCATCGCCGGCGGCTCGGTCCGCGCGGTCCTCGAGTCGGCCGGCATCCGCGACATCCTGTCCAAGATCCACGGCTCCACGAACCCGGTCAACGTGACCCGCGCCACGATCGAGGGGCTGCGCAGCCTGCACTCCGCCGAGGAGCTGGGCGCCCGCCGCGGCGTCAAGCTGACCAGCCGCATCGCCGGGCAGCCGGCGCCCGTGGCCGCGACGGGGGAGGTGGCCAATGGCCGCTAAGCTCAAGGTCACCCAGACGAAGAGCACGATCAGTCACATCGCGCGCAACCGGGCGACCATCCGGGCGCTCGGTCTGCACGGGATCGGCAGCACCAGCATCATCACGGACAACCCTGCCACCCGCGGGATGGTCCGTCAGGTCCGGTTCCTCGTGACGGTCGAGGAGATCGCCGACGCCGAAACCGGAGACAAGGCATGAAGCTCCACGACCTCCAGCCGGCCGAAGGCTCCCGCAAGAAGCGCATCCGTGTCGGCCGCGGGATCGCCGCCGGCAAGGGCAAGACCGCGGGCCGCGGCACCAAGGGCCAGAAGGCGCGAGCCGGCGGCTCGATCCCGCCGTGGTTCGAGGGCGGTCAGACGCCCCTCCACATGCGGATCCCGAAGCTCCGTGGCTTCAAGAATCGCTTCAAGATCGAGTACGAGGTCGTGAACATCGGGGCGATCGGCGCGCTCGCCGACGCCGGTGCCTTCGAGCTCGAAGGCGACGCCAAGACGGCATCCAAGTCCGCTCCGATCACGGTCAACCAGGACATCCTGCGCGCGGTCGGGCTCGTCCGGACGCTCAACAAGCCGATGAAGATCCTGGGCGCGGGCGAGATCTCGACCCCGCTCTTCGTCGTCGCCGACGCGTTCACCGCGTCCGCCCGGTCCAAGATCGAGGCCGCCGGTGGTTCGGTCAACGTCCTCGAGGTGCCCAAGACGCCGCTCGCGGCACTGGGCGTCGCGGACGACACGGAGACCGCTCCGGCAGCCGAGGTGGCCGCCGACGCGCCCACGACCGACAAGCGCGCCAAGACCCCGAAGCCCGGCAAGGCCAAGGCAGAAGTCGCGCAGGCGCCAGCACCAGAAGCTGAAAACGCGCCTGACACCGAGGCCGACGCTGCCGACAGCGCGGAGACCGCGACCGCCACAGCCGACGCCGAACCAGAAGCCGACACCGACGGCGCCACTGACACAGCCGACGCCGAGCCCGCCTCGTCGGACGACGCCTAGCCGTGTTCGAGTCCCTCCTCAACGCCTTCCGCGCGCCCGACATCCGGCGCCGGATCCTCTATGTCCTTGCGCTCCTGATCGTCTTCCGCCTCCTGGCGTCGGTGCCGATCCCGGGCGTCGACAAGGCGCAGCTGAAGGTGTTCGTCGAGGGCAGTGCACTGGCAGGCCTGCTCGACCTGTTCTCCGGCGGCGGCCTATCGCACTTCTCGGTCGTCGCGCTCGGGATGAACCCGTACATCAACGCGTCGATCATCATGCAGCTCATGACGGGCGTCGTCCCGTCGCTCCAGGCGCTCAGCCGCGAGGGTGAGTTCGGGCGCAACAAGATCAACCAGTACACCCGCTACCTGACCGTCCCGATGGCCATCCTGCAGGCGTACGGGGTGCTCGCGCTGCTCAACTCCCAGAACGTGCTGACCGGCTCTTTCGACCTATCGAGCTTCGAGACGCTGACGCAGATCGCGACGCTGACCGCGGGCGCCGTCGTCCTGATGTGGCTCGGCGAACTCATCACCGAGCGCGGCATCGGCAACGGCATCAGCTTCATCATCTTCGCCGGCATCGTCAGCCGCGCGCCGGGCGCACTCGGTGCCTTCTGGGCGGCCCCGAACATCACGCTCGCGATCGCGTTCATCGTCGTCGCGGTCTTCGCCGTCGGCGTGATCATCTACATCCAGGAGGGCCAGCGCCGGATCCCGATCCAGTACGCCAGCCGGGTCCGCGGCCGGCGGATGTATTCGGGAGGTCAGACCTTCCTGCCGTTGCGCGTCAACCAGGCGGGCGTCATCCCGATCATCTTCGCGGTGAGCATCCTGCTCTTCCCGCATCAGCTGGCGACCTACTTCTCGACGTCAGACATCCCGATCGTGAAGCAGATCTCCGAGTTCATCGTGATCCTCTTCAGCAATACCTCGCCCTTCTACATCGTCACCTACTTCCTGTTGACGATGGGCTTCACCTACTTCTACACAGCGTTCACGTTCAAGCCCGACGAGACAGCCGAACAGCTCCGGAAGAACGGCGGGTTCATTCCGGGGATCCGGCCCGGTCGTCCGACACAGGACTACCTCGCCCGGGTCGTCACGCGGATCACCTTTGCGGGCGCCCTGTTCCTCGCGATCGTGGCGGTCTCGCCATCGGTCATCGCGCTCGGTTTCCCCGATCTTGGCGCTCTCGGGCTCGGTGGCACGAGCCTGCTGATCGTCGTCTCGGTCGTGGTGGAGACGATGAAGCAGATCGAGGCGCAATTGATGATGCGCAACTACGAAGGCTTCATCCGATGAACGCGATCGCGTGACCGTTCTTGTCCTGCTGGGTGCGCCCGGGGCAGGCAAGGGGACCCAGGCTCCGATCCTCGCCGAACGCCTCGGGATCCCCGTCCTGGCTTCGGGCAGCCTTCTCCGCGCCGCCGTCGCGAATGGGACGGCGCTCGGGCGTGAAGCCGATCGATACATGAGCCGCGGCCAGCTCGTCCCCGACGCGACGATCGTCCGCGTGTTCCTCGACCGTCTCGAGGCGACCGATGCCGTCGACGGCGCGATCCTCGACGGCTTCCCGCGCACCGTCGTCCAGGCCGAGGCACTCGACGACGCGCTGGCCGAGGCCGGACGCCGCGTCGACCTCGCCGGCTACATCGAGGTGCCGCTCGAGGAGCTCGTCGTGCGCATGGCCAGCCGGCGGATCTGCACGGCGAACGGGCACGTCTACAACCTCGTCTCCAATCCGCCTGCCGTCCACGGCGTCTGCGACATCGATGGCTCTGAGCTCGTCCAGCGGGGCGACGACCACGAGGCGACGGTCCGGGCGAGGATGGCCGAGCAGGTCCCCGCGCTGCTCGAGGTCGTCGAGCACTACCGCGACCACGACGTCCTCCGCTCCGTGGACGGACGCCAGTCGATCGGCGACGTGACCGATCAGCTCCTGGCGACGGTCCAGGGCATGCGGACGGCCTGACCATGGTGACCCGCAAGTCCCGCACTGAGATCGAACGGATGCGCCGCGCCGGCAAGGTCGTCGGTGAGGTCCTCGACCTCATCGAGGCCGAGCTGCGACCGGGTGTCTCGACGGCCCATCTCGACCAGATCGCCGAATCCCACATCCGCGCCTGCGGCGGCGTCCCGTCGTTCAAGGGCTATCCCGGCATCAATCCCCGGCGTCCGTTCCCGGCCAGCGTGTGCATCTCCATCGACCGCGAGATCGTCCACGGGATCCCGGGCGAGCGGACCATCCGCGACGGCCAGATCGTGTCCGTCGATGCGGGGGCGATCATCGATGGCTGGCACGGCGACGGCGCGCGGACCTTCTACGTCGGTCACCCGCCGGCCAAGGTCGCGAAGCTCATCGACCTCACCCGCGAGGCGATGATGGCCGGGATCGCAGCCGCCGTCCCCGGCAACCACATCGACGACATCTCGGGGGCCGTCGAGTCCGTCGCGCGGCGGGGCGGACTCGGCGTCATCCGCCAGTTCGTCGGTCACGGCATCGGGACCGAGATGCACGAGGAGCCGCAGGTCCCGAACTACCGCACCGGCCGCCCCGGGCGCAAGCTCGAGCCGGGTCTATGCCTCGCGATCGAGCCGATGTTCACCCTCGGTGGCTGGGACACACGGATCGAACCCGATGATTGGACCGTCGTCACAGCCGACGGGTCACTCGCCGCGCACTTCGAGCACTCCATCGCGATCACCGAGGACGGCCCGATGATCCTGACGGTCGCATGAGCGAACGGTTGCTCGAACTGGCCTTCTTTGATACGCTACGCGTTCGTGTGTCGGCCCGTCCGGGCCGACACTGCCTGTGAGAAAGGGAAGCACGTAGACCTGTGGCCAAGCGAGACGCGATCGAAGTCGAAGGAACGGTCATCGAGCCGCTCCCCAACACCATGTTCGCGGTCGAGCTGGAGAACGGCCACCGGGTGCTCGCCCACATCAGCGGCAAGTTGCGCATGAACTTCATCCGCATCCTGCCCGGCGACCGGGTCCGCGTCGAACTGTCGCCATACGACCTGACCCGGGGCCGCATCACCTACCGTCTCAAGTAATCCGCACCAACACGACACGATCGAGGATCCGTTGAAAGTCAGAGCTTCCGTCAAGGCGCGCTGCGACAACTGCAAGGTCATCCGGCGCCACGGCACCGTGATGGTCATCTGCACCAACCCGAAGCACAAGCAGCGACAGGGGTAACCGATGGCCCGCATCGCCGGCGTCGACATCCCGCGCGAGAAGCGCGTGGAGGTCGCCCTCACCTACGTCTTCGGGATCGGTCTGCCGACCAGCCAGAAGATCCTCGCGCAGACGAACATCAATCCGGACACCCGGGTTCGCGACCTCACCGAGGAGCAGGTCAACCGCCTGCGCGAGCTCATCGATCGCCGGTACAAGGTCGAAGGCGACCTGCGCCGGGAAGTCGCGCTGAACATCAAGCGCCTCATCGAGATCGGCTCGTACCGAGGGCTGCGCCACCGGCGCAATCTGCCGGTGCGCGGCCAGCGGACCAAGACCAACGCTCGCCAGCGTCGCGGACCGAAGAAGACGGTCGGCGTCAGGCGCAAGAAGTGACGAGGGACTGACGAGGCATGGCGGATCGGAAGCGAGCGGTCAAGGTACGTCGGCGCGAGAAGAAGAACGTCCCGCAGGGGCACGTTCATATCCAGGCGACGTTCAACAACACGATCATCACGATCACGGACCTCAATGGTGCCGTCGTCAGCTGGGGCTCGGCCGGCGTCGCCGGCTTCAAGGGCTCCCGCAAGAGCACCCCGTACGCGGCGGCCCTGTCGGCTGACGGCGCTGCCAAGCGTGCGATGGAGCACGGCATGCGCCAGGTCGAGGTCTACGTGAAGGGTCCGGGCGCCGGCCGCGAGCAGGCGATCCGCTCGCTCCAGGCGGCCGGCCTCGAAGTCAGCGCCATCACAGACGTCACCCCCATCCCGCATAACGGTTGCCGCCCCCCCAAGCGGCGACGCGTCTAGGACCCGAGGACCCATGGCCCGTTACACCGAATCCGTCTGCCGCCTCTGCCGCCGGGAGGGCGCAAAGCTCTTCCTGAAGGGCAGCCGCTGCTATTCCAAGAAGTGCTCGTTCGAGCGCCGTCCGACACCGCCCGGCCAGCACGGCGTGCGCCGTCGCAAGGTCGGGGAGTACGGCCTGCAGCTGCGTGAGAAGCAGAAGGTCCGCCGCACCTATGGCGTCCTCGAGCGCCAGTTCCGGAACTATTTCATCGACGCCGAGGCGCGTCCCGGCGTGACCGGCGAGAACCTTCTCCGCTCGCTCGAGCTGCGCCTCGACAACGTCGTCTACCGGATGGGCATCGCGTCGTCCCGCCCGCAGGCACGCCACTTCGTCGCCCACGGCCACTTCGCCGTCAACGGCCGACCGACCAACATCTCGTCGTACCAGCTCAAGCCCGGCGACAAGGTCGAGGTGCGCGAGTCGCATCGAGCCCGCGAGCCGTTCAAGATCGCCAAGGAGACGCTCCGCTCGCACCAGGCGCCGGAGTGGTTGTCGATCGACCCGGCCAGCCTGTCGGGCGCCATCGTCACCCCGCCATCCCGCGACCAGATGCCGCTCGATCTCAACGAGCAGCTCGTGGTCGAGTACTACTCGAGGTAAGCCGCACTCATGATCGAACAACTCGAGAGCCCGCAGATCGAGCCTGTCGAGGAAGCCGGCACGTACGCCAAGTACGAGGCGGGCCCCCTCCAGGCCGGCTACGGCGTCACCCTCGGAAACGCCCTCCGCCGTGTCCTGCTGTCGTCGCTCGAGGGCGCCGCCGTCACGAGCATCCAGATCCGTGACATCTACCAGGAATTCTCGACGATCCCGGGTGTCAAGGAAGACGTCACCCAGATCGTCCTGAACGTCAAGAAGCTCCGCCTCAAGAGCTACGCGGCGCATCCCGTCCAGCTCCGCCTGATCAAGAGCGGCGCCGGCGCGGTGACCGCCGCTGACATCGCCGAGTCGGCCGACGTCGAGATCGTCAACCCGGACCTCGTCCTGATGACGCTCGACACCGACGACGTCACGATCGAGATGGACCTGACGGTCGAGCGTGGCGTCGGCTATCTCGGCGCCGAGCGCGCGGAGGCGCTGCCGATCGGCGTGATCGCCGTGGACGCGATCTTCACCCCGGTCCGCAAGATCAACTACTGGGTCGAGAGCATGCGCGTCGGTCAGATGACCAACTACGACAAGCTCACGATCGAGATCGAGACCGACGGGACCATCGGTCCGGAGGAGGCCCTCAGCCGCTCCGCCGAGATCCTCGTCAACCAGTTCCGCCCGTTCGTCACGGTCGGCATGGCCGCCGCGCCCACCGCGCCCGTGACGGGTGCAGCGGCGCTGCCCGCGAACATGCTCGACATGCCGATCGAAGAGCTCGACCTCCCGATGCGCGCCTACAACTCGTTGAAGCGAAACAACATCGTGAAGGTCGGCCAGCTGCTCCAGCTCAAGGACGACGACCTCCTGCGGATGCGCAACTTCGGCAAGAAGTCGCTCGACGAGATGAAGGAGCGGCTTCGCATGCGCGGCTTCATCGTCCCGGAGACCGAGAGCGACGGGCTCGACGACGAGATCGAGACGGACGAGTCGTTCGACGACGACGAGGCCGAGGGCTGATCGATGGCGCACAGGATCGGCGGGCGCAAGCTCAGCCGGAAGCAGGGGCCGCGGCTCAGCCTGTTCAAGAACCTGACCGTGTCGGTCGTCCGCTACGAGCGCGTGAAGACGACCGAGGCGAAGGCCAAGGAGATCAGCGGGCGCGTCGAGAAGGTCATCACGCTCGCGAAGCGTGGGGACCTCTCCGCACGCCGCGCCGTCGTCGCCCAATTCCCGAATGAACCGCTCGTGGTGGCGAAGCTCTTCGATGAGATCGCGCCGCGGTACGCCGACCGGACCTCCGGCTTCACCCGGATCGTCCGTCTCGGCCAGCGTCGCGGCGATGCCGCAGAGATCGTGCAGATCGAACTCGTCTAAGCAAGCGCGTCGAGAGACCGCACCGAGGCGCTTCCGCGCCACGGTCGAATATGACGGAACGGACTTCGCCGGGTTCCAGGTCAATCCTGGGAAACGGACGGTCCAGGGGGTCCTCGAAGCCGCGCTGGCCCGCCTCGGAGACGGGGTGGAGCAGCGGGTGGACGGGGCAGGCCGGACGGATGCCGGTGTCCACGCCAGCGGGCAGGTCATCGCATTCACCTACGCCGGGCGGCTCCCCGCGGCGGACCTGGGTCGGGCGCTCGATGCGCTCCTCCCGCCGGACGTCACGGTGCGAGCACTCCGACGGGCTCCGGCCGGGTTCAACCCCCGCTATGCGGCGCGGTACAGGGAATACCGCTACACCGTCTGGAACGGGCCGCGCAGCCCGCTCCGCGAGCGAACGGCGCTCGGGGTGCGGACCCAACTCGATACCGCCGCGATGGAGCGGGCCGGGTCGGTCTTCATCGGCCGGCACGACTTCCGGGCCTTCGGGGTGGCGGGCCGAACGTCGGTCCGGACCGTCACGATGGTCCGGGTCAGGCGGGAGGGCAGGATCGTGACGATCGACGTCCGGGCCGACGCCTTCCTGCGCGGGATGGTCCGCCGGATGGTGGCATGCCTCCTGGAGGTCGGCCACGGCAGGATGGATGAACGAGCGGTCCGGGCGGCAGTCGCCGCGCCGGGACCGGCCCTCGACGGGACGTCAGCCCCGGCCAAGGGGTTGAACCTGCGGCGGGTCGCCATCGGGCGACCGTCGGAGCGATCGAACGGAGTGAACGAGGAACGATGAACGCGAAGACCTATTCGGTCCGAGAGGGCGAGATCGAGCGGCGCTGGTACGTCGTGGACGCGACGGACGAGACGCTCGGCCGTCTCGCCTCGCGCATCGCGCGTGTCCTCGAGGGCAAGCACAAGCCGACCTACCAGCCGAATCTCGATTCGGGTGATCACGTGATCGTGCTCAACGCCGGCCGTATCGCGGTGACCAGCAACAAGCTCGAGACCAAGTTGTACAGCCGCCACAGCGGCTACCCCCAGGGCTTCAAGCAGGAGACGCTCGGTCACCTGCTGTCGCGCCGACCCGAGGAGGTCATTCGTCGGGCCGTCAAGGGGATGCTTCCGCACAATCGTCTCGGGACCCAGCAGCTGCGCAAGCTGAAGGTCTATCCCGGGTCGGATCATCCGCATCAGGCACAGCAGCCTGAACCGCTCGACTGACCAGGAGCCAAGAGACGATGTCGATCCCCGCTTTCTACTCCGGCACCGGCCGTCGCAAGACGGCTATCGCCCGCGTCCGGCTGCTGCCGGGTGAGGGCGAGATCGTGGTCAACGGCCGAACGCTCGAGGAGCACTTCGGCAACGCGGTCAACGAGTCGGAGGTGCGGATGCCGTTCCGGGTGACCGGGACCGAGGGCCGCTTCAACGTCATGATCAAGGTCGAAGGGGGAGGCGTCACCGGACAAGCCGGTGCCATCCGTCACGGCATCGCGCGGGCTCTGTTGGAGCTGGATCCGGAGGCGAACCGGCTTCCTCTGCGTCAGGCGGGTCTGCTGACTCGCGATCCCCGAATGAAGGAACGCAAGAAGTACGGGCTCAAGAGAGCTCGGAAGGCTCCTCAGTACACGAAGCGTTAGTCCACGGCACCGACCAGGGACGTCCATGCGTGCGTTGGTCGTTCCGCGCGCTCGCTCACGCACCTCGGGGTGCGCTCGCTCTCGTGCTCACTCCCGCCTTCGCCTGAACGCCCCTGGTCGGCGCTTCGCTTGACCAGCACGACCCTGACACAGCGATGACGACCGCCGCAGGTTCGTTGGTGGGGCGGGATCTGTTATCGGTCGCGGACTTGTCCGCGGATGAGGTCGGGCGGGTGTTCGCGACCGCGGAGGCGTTGAAGGCCGAGTTCCGGGAGACGCACCGTCATGCGGCGCCGCCGCTGGTCGGGCGGACGCTCGCGATGCTGTTCCAGAAGCCGAGCCTGCGCACGCGGGTGACGTTCGAGGCCGGGATGGTCCAACTCGGCGGGCACGCGATCTATCTCACCAATGACGTCGTGCTCGGCGCCCGAGAGAGCGTCCGCGACGTGGCACGCAATCTCGACCGGTTCGTCGACGGGATCGTGGTCAGAACCGGCCCGCACGAAGTCGCGCTCGAGCTCGCAGCGCAGGCCGGGATCCCGGTCATCAACGGGCTCACGCTGCGCGAGCACCCGTGCCAGGCGCTCGCCGACGTCTTCACCATGCGCGAACGGTTCGGGCAGCTCGCCGGGCTCGTGGTCGCCTTCGTCGGCGACGGGAACAACGTCTACCACTCGCTCGCGCTTCTCGGCTCGGCGCTCGGGATGGAGGTCCGGCTGGCGCATCCGCCTGGTTACGCGCCGAACGAGCGGATCGTCGGGCGAGCGCACGAGCTCGCGGCCGCGACGGGCGGCAACCTCGTGTTCGGGACGGACCCTCTCGAGGTCGTCCGCGGCGCCGCGGTCGTCTACACCGACGCGTGGACGTCGATGGGACAGGAAGCCGAGACCGAGGAACGCCGTGATGCGTTCGCGGGCTTCCGCGTCGACGACGCGCTCCTCGACGCCGCCGGCCCGGACGCCCTCGCGATGCATTGTCTGCCGGCGCACCGCGGCGAGGAGATCACCGCGTCGGTCATGGACGGACCGCGTAGTCTCATCTGGGAGCAATCGGAGAATCGGCTGCACGTCCAGAAGGGGCTCCTGGTCGAAGTCCTGGGTTCGGAGGGTCGGGGTTGAGCGAGGTTCTGTACGAGCAGTACAAGGACTCGCTGCGTGCGGGCCATGTGGCCGCGTTGCGTGGTCGGTTGGATGCGGCCGCCGCGGCCTATCGCGAGGCCGCCCGGATCGCTCCGGATCGTGCGCTTCCCTATGTGGGGCTCGGCGGCGTCCTCGCGAGGCTGGGCAGGTCCGACGACTCGTTGGCCGCGTATGCGGCGGCGCTCGATCGCGCGCCGAACGACGAGGGCGCGATGCACGGCCGCGCCGACGTGCTCGCCGCGCTCGGACGGCGAGCCGACGCCGCCGAGACGCTTGATCGATTGGCGGCCAATCTCGAGCGCGAGGGCCGGATCGCGGATGCCTGCGACGTCGCGCGCCGTGCGCTGGAGCTGGCCGAATCGCGTGGCCGCCGGAGGCACGTCGAGGACCTCGTCGAGAAACTCCGGACGGTTGCACCCGGTGACGCCGCGGCGGCGGAGGCACTCCAGCGGGCTCTCAGCGTCCTCGAGTCGGTGCCGGGCGTCGACGAGGCCGGAACGACGCCCCAAGACGAAGCGCCGCCGGCAGAGGTCGAGCCACCGGCCCCCCCGAGCCCACCCGCACCGCCGGATCCGGCCCTCCTGACGCTCGCCGTGGAGGAGTCGCTCGAGGCGGGCGACCTCGACGAGGCGCGACGCCGGGCCCTCATCGCCGCGAACGGACACCGCGCGGTCGGTCAGTTCCACGCGGCGATGGACGCCTGCTACCAGGGTCTCGCGATCATGCCGTCCGATCCCGACATCCACCTGCTGCTCGCCGAGCTCTACCTCGACCGCGGCTGGCGTGGACCCGCAGCCGACAAGCTCGTTCTGCTCGGGCGGCTCTCCCAGCTGACAGGCGACGGTGCCACGCGCGGTCGCCTGTGTTACCTCGCGGCGGCACGTTTCCCCGACGATCCGAGGCTCGCCGCCGTCTGCGCGTAGCGTCTTGCGAAGCGCCGGTGCGTCAGCGCGACGCGAGCATCGTGGGCCCTGCCGGGCGCCCGGTCCGAGCGTGGCACGATGCTACACTCGGGGACGATGTCCCTTCTCGGCTCGATCCTCGAGCAGCGCCAGCTGACGACGATCGTCGACATCGGGATCACCGCGCTGCTCATCTACTGGTTGTTCAGCCTCATCCGGGGGACGCGCGCGGTCCGCCTGGTGATCGGCGTGAGCGTTCTCGTCGTCGTCTACGCCCTCGCCGTCGCGCTCGACTTGCGACTGCTGACGCAGATCCTCCAGAACGGCGCGGTCGTCGGGCTCTTCGCGCTCGTCGTCATCTTCCAGCCCGAGCTCCGTCGCGCGCTCGAGCGCATCGGGCGCGTGGGCTCGTTCGGCTGGCTCCTGTCGCCGGCGGAGTCGCGCGCGGTGGAGCACGTGGCAGCCGAGGTCGCGCGCGCAGCCGCCGGACTCTCGAGTGACGGCCAGGGAGCGCTCATCGTCCTCGAGCGCGAGACCGGTCTCGAGGAGGTCGCTGAGACCGGCGTCATGATCCACGGCGACGTCTCGTCAGACCTGCTGCGGACCATCTTCACGCCCAAGTCGCCCCTCCACGATGGAGCGGTGATCATCCGCGATGAGCGGATCGTGGCGGCCGGCGCGCTCCTGCCACTGGCTGAGACGTCCATCCACACCGAGCGATTCGGGACACGCCATCGGGCGGCTCTGGGGATCACCGAGCAGACCGATGCCGTCGTCGTCGTGGTCTCCGAGGAGAACGGCCAGATCAGCCTCGTCGAGCGCGCGCGGATCGTCCGGAACCTGACCGAGGCCGGACTCGCGCGCGCGATCCAGGGACTGCTCGACCCGGCCGGCGGCCGTCGTGGCGCCTTCGGGTGGCGCTCGGTCAATCAGCGGCCCGGACGTGACGGCCGCTCGCCACGGTTGCGTGAGCTCGGCCGGTTCGTCGGGCGACCGGCAGGCGCGCGCGATCCAAAGGCGAGCACGGTCGCGTCACCTGCGGCGTCACCGGTCGGCGTGAGCCAGGCAACAGCCCAGTCGGCACCCGTCCCGCCGTCGGCCAGTCCCGCTCCGCAAAAACCATCGTCATCGCCAGCCCAGACGTCCGCCGAGAGTGACGAAGTCGTATCGTCGGTGGCCGCCCGGGCGCCGCGGTGAGGCGGATCGTCGGGATCATCGTCCATAACTGGCCCCTCAAGCTCGCGGCGATCGGTCTCGCCACCCTGATGTACGGCGGGCTCGCCCTGTCGCAGAACACGCAGACCTTCGCCGGCGTCGTTCCGGTCCGATACGTGAACGAGCCGAACGACACGGTCGTCCTCCCGTCCACGCCGCGCCCGGTCACCGAGGTCCGCTACTTCGCGCCGACGGGCGTCCAGGTGGCGACGACGTCGTTCATCGCGACCGTCGACCTGTCCGGCCAGGAAGGCAAGGTCGGTGTCGTCAGCGTGCCGATCAACCTCACGACGCCCGATTCGCGCATCCGCGTGCTGGGCTTCGTCCCGGACACCGCGACCGTCGAACTCGATCACCTGACGTCGCGTGACGTCCGCGTCGAGGTCGTTCACGGCGCGGTCCCCGATGGCCTGACCGTCGGTCCGACCACGGTCCAGCCGGCGACGGTGACGGTGACGGGGGCGGCGACGATCGTCTCGAAGGTCGACGCCGTCCGTGCCGACGTGACGATCCAGTCGAGCGGCATCGACGTCGACGAGGAGGCGCAGCTGGTCGCCGTCGACAAGCTCGGGAACGCCGTGAGCCCGGTCGACGTGTCGCCACCGACGGCACGAGTCGTCATCCCGGTCTTCTCCGACCGCCAGAGCAGGACGCTACCCGTCAACCCGATCATCACCGGCCGCCCGGCGGCAGGCTTCGAGATCGAATCCGTCGCGGTCGATCCCCTCGTGGCGCTCGTCACCGGCGACGCGGACCAGCTCGCCGAGCTCAGCCAGGTCGATACGGTCCCCATACCGATGACGGGGGTCTCCGCCGACGAGACGGTCAAGGTCGGGCTCGCCCTGCCGACGGGCGTCGTCGCGGTCAACGACGCGCCTGTGACGGTCACCATCACGATCCGCCCGGTCACCGGAACCCGCACGTTCAGCGCGGGACTCCAGCTGATCGGCGAGAGCGCGGATCTCCGCTACGCGCTCTCGACGGATCGCGTCCTGATCACGATCGGCGGGTCGATCGCCGACCTCGACCGGCTCTCGGGAGCGACCCTCGTCGCGACCCTCGACGTCGCCGGACTCAAGGAGGGCGCCCACGACGTCGTCGTCACCGCGAACCTGCCGACCGGCACGGCGCTGGTCGCCGCCGATCCG
>JBJMNA010000046.1:0-9583 GCA_045804485.1 Chloroflexota bacterium | reverse complement strand
TCGAGCCGCTGACCGCCCTTCCCGCGCACGTCGTGTCGTAGCTCCGGCCGCTCACGGTCGCGACGACGGTCAGCATCGTGTCGGTCTTCACCGTGGACAGTGCGGTCGATCCGGCCTTCGCCGTGCTCCGGAGGTTCAGTGTGCACGCCGCGTAGCGCGACACCGGGATCGTCTTGAGCAGCGCCGACGCGGCATACAGCGAGGTGACGCCGTAGAGCGACTTGACCGTCTTGCCGTTCACGGCCGTCACACGGACCCAGGTCTTGCCCGACACGGCCTTGCCGGAGCAGGTCGTGCTGTAGGCACGGCCGGTCACAGTCGAAGCGGCGCTCACGACACTGCCGGTCTTGATCATGGCCTTGACGCGCGATGCCCCGACCGCCGTCGTGCGCAGGTTCACGTTGCACAAGGTCACCTTCGTCGTCGATGCGCCGAGCGTCGTGCTCGGTGACGCCGCGGCGGCGAGGATGAACAGGAGCACGGCGGCAAGAGCCGCGGTGATCAAGAGGCTGCGCTGCGACGCGCGCGGCCGTTCTGGGGTGACGGCGAGAGGCATGTGGGGGACCTCACTGGCTGAGGCCGGAGCATGGTCGGCGGCGGGAGTCCGTCGCTATCACCCCATCGGGTCAGGGACCATCGGTCCAGACGGGCCAGACGACGAGGCTGCCTGACGGGGACCTTCGGGCCACCCACGAGCGCACGCGGTGCATGTGGTCCGGCATGATTGCGGCATCCGGACCCGCGTGATGCGCGTGCGCCGAGGCTCCGAGGAGGGACGATGGACACCCTGGCGACGCTTCGATCGCGGGTCGAGGGCACGGTGCGGGGACCCGATGCCGTCGACTACGACGAGGCACGAGCGATCTGGAACGCGATGATCGACCGCCGGCCTGCAGCGCTCGTGCGCGCCGCCGGGGTCGCGGACATCGCATCGACGATCGGGGCGGCGCGCGACCTTGGGCTCCCGCTCGCCGTCCGCGCGGGGGGCCACAACGTCGCCGGGAACGGCACCGTCGATGGCGGCATCGTCCTCGACCTTGGTGGTCTGACCGACGTGGTGGTGGATCCCGATGCGCGCGTCGTACGCGTCGCCGCCGGCGCGACGCT
Organism: Chloroflexota bacterium; assembly: GCA_045804485.1. Taxonomy (GTDB): domain Bacteria; phylum Chloroflexota; class Limnocylindria; order Limnocylindrales; family CSP1-4; genus SPCO01. The sequence continues at coordinate 8,476 of JBJMNA010000046.1, read as the reverse complement.
CGGCGATCTCGATCGCGCCACCGAACCACATGCCCTCGCGGTGCCCGTCGGCGTGATCTCGGGGACCGGCGTCGCCGGGTTGACGCTCGGTGGCGGGGTCGGCTGGCTCACCCACGCTCACGGGCTGTCCATCGACAACCTCCTCGCGGTCGAGGTCGTCACGGCCGCCGGCAAGACCGTACAGGCGAGCGAGACGGAGAACCCCGACCTGTTCTGGGGCGTCCGCGGTGGCGGCGGTAACTTCGGCGTCGTGTCGTCATTCACGTTCCGGGCGCATCCGCTCGGGCCGGACGTCTACGCCGGGACCTTCGTCTCGCATCGCGACGGTTGGCGGGACGCGCTCCGAGGGATCGACGCGTGGTCGCGGGACCTACCGGACCCGATGACCGTCATCGTCACGTTCATGACGCCGCCACCCGAGTTCGAGCTCGGGGCGGACCCGGTCATGCTCACGGGCTTCGTCTGGGCCTCTGATGACCGCACGGCAGGCGATGCGGTCGTCGATGGACTCCGTCAGGCCATCCGCCCCGACGCGGAGGTGATCGAGCCGACGACGTGGACCGCCTGGCAATCCGCGGCCGACCCGCTCTTCCGGAAGGGTCTGAGGGCGTATTGGAAGAACATGTCGTTCGATCGGCTCGACGACGAGACGATCGAGATCATCTGCCGGCGCGGCCGGGAGCAGACGTGGCAGGGGACGGGCTTCGACATCCACGTGATGGAGGGCGCGTTCGGCGCGGTCGCCGAGGACGCGACGCCGTTCCCCGGGCGCGGCTCACGCTACTGGCTGAACGTGTACGGGTATTGGCCGGACGCGGCCGACGACGTCGCGCATACGGCTTTTGTCAAGGGACTCGCCCTCGACATGCTGCCGCATTCGAGCGGCGGCCAGTACGTGAACTTCCTCGGCGACGAAGGGTCCGCGAACGACGCGCGAGCGAGCGCGTTGGCGGTCTACGGCCCGGCCAAGCTGGAGCGCCTGACCGCGCTGAAGCGCCGCTATGACCCGGACAACATCTTCCGGTTGAACCACAACATCCCGCCGAGCTGACCCTGGGGGGCGGGCAGGTGGCCCCCAAGCGATCGCCGGGGAGCGCTCGGACGCTAGATCCGCCGTTCGCGCAGGCTCGCGACCGCCTTGTCGATCCGGCGCTGCCGCGTGTCCGCGCTCTTCGCGTCGACGATGGGCTCGACGATGCGGCGCTTGTTCGAGTACGACAGCCCGTCGAAGAAGGCGCGCGCCTCGGGCTGGCCCTCGAGTGCTGCGGCAAGGTCGTCGGGGACGGTGACCGTCCTCGGTTCGGTGTCGAGGATGAGATCGACGTCGACCTCGTCGCCCACCGCAACCCCTGCCGTTCGCCGGAAGTCGTTCGTCACCCCGATCCAGAACTCACCGCCCATGAACGCGACGCTGCTCCGGTAGCTGTGACCGTTGATCGTCATCACGACGGCCGGCTTGCGGCTGGGACTGAGCGATGTCACGACGTGGTCCGGGACCCGGATCCCCGCCGCCGTCGCACCAGTGCCCTCGATCGTGCCGCGGAATCGCATGCGCTGGAGTATGCATCCTTGAGGACGACAGCCGCGTCCATCGAGGCGGCGGATGCGAACGTCGAACGGAGGCCGCATGGCAACAGCGAGACGACCCAACGTCCGACGAGTCCCGACTGCCGCCCTGACGCCCGACGAGCTCGCCGCGATCCGCGACATCATGACTCTCGCGTTCGGCGACGACGAGGAAGAGCGGTTCAACGACGACGATTGGGCGCATGCCCTCGGCGGCACGCACGTCGTCCTCGACATCGATGGCGAGATCGTCACGCACGCCTCGGTCGTGGAACGCGAATTGCGCGCGGCGGGCTTGCCGCTCAAGACAGGATACGTCGAGGCCGTCGCGACGACTCCCGTGCGGCAGGGTGAGGGTCACGGCACGCTCGTCATGCGCGAGGTGAACGCGATCATCAGCGAGGAGTTCGAGCTCGGCGCCCTCGGCACGGGCCATCACCACTTCTACGAGCGGCTCGGATGGGTCGTCTGGCAGGGTCCGACCTTCGTCCGGACCGCCGATGGGCTCGAGCGAACGCCGGACGAGGACGGCGACATCCTCGTCCTCGTGACATCGAAGACGCCGGCGCTCGACCTCGGCGCGCCGCTGAGTTGCGAGTGGCGCATCGGCGACGTCTGGTAAGTCCGCCGGATCAGCGCGGGAGTGCGACCTCGGCCCAGGGCATGAGCGGCGGCGGCGTGACCTTTGATCGGATCGGGACGGGACGTCCGCCGTCGGCGATCGAGGCTATCGCGCCATCGATGATGTCGACGACGTGCGCCGCCTGCTCGGCGCTCGCGCGGTGGGGCCGGCCCTCGCCGATCGCCGCTGCCATCTCGGCGACGCCGCGTGCCCACGCGATCCCCGGGAATGGCGCACGAACGAGCTCGACGGGCTCGTAGACGCCGCCGTACGCCCCGACCTGGACGCTCGCGTTGAAATCCTGCTGGCTGCCGAGCGCGAGCGAACCGTCGTCGCCGTGGAACTCCAGGCTTCCGCGGCCTGTCGCCGGCTGGCCGACGTAGAAGCTCGTCGTCAGCCGGACGACCGGGCCGCGGTCGAGCTCGATCGCGGCGACGACCAGGTCCGGCGAGCCGATCCGGAACGGCGCCCCGTCGCGTGTCACGCGATCCGGCATCAGATCCCAGCCCCAGGCGCGAACGGACGTTGCTGGCCCCAGCATCGTCGTGACGAGCGTCAGCGGGTAGACGCCGACGTCGACGAGCGCACCGACGTCGTAGAACGGCGCGGGCGCGGGGTGCCAGGTCTCGATGCGGCCCCAGGGCACCTCGCAGTAGATAGCCCGGACCGTGCCCAGCCGGCCGCTCCGGACCCACGCCGCCGCCGTCTGCTGCGCCTCGCCGAGGAAGGTCGACGGCGAACACCCGAGCCGCACGCCGCGCTCGACAGCGACGTCCGCCAGCGCGTGCGCGTCAGCCCCGCTCAGCGCGAGTGGCTTCTCCGAGTAGACGTGGCGACCGGCCTCGAGGGCGCGCCGGGTCACGTCGAAATGGGCCTGGTGGACGGTCAGATTGACGACGATGTCCACCTCTGGGTTCGCCAGAAGGTCGTCGAGGCTCGGGTCGATGCGCGTGCCGTGCTCGGCCGCGAAGGCCGTCGCGCGGTCGATGTCGATGTCTGTGACCGAGACGAGACGGATCTCGGGATGCGTGACGGCATCACGTGCGTACCCGCCGGCGATGTTGCCCGTTCCGACGATGCCGAGGCCGAGCGGCGTGGCGGTGGTCATCGGCTGAGGCTACGGTATCGGCGATGGCAACGTCGGTCGCGGACGCCGGCGCCCGCGATGCCCTATCGTCGAGCCATGAAGGCCGACCAGATCGCGCTCCAGCTGTACACCGTCCGCGAGCTGATGGCCGAGGACCTCGCCGCGACACTTCGGGCAGTGGCGGACGCCGGGTACCGAGCGGTCGAGCTTGCGGCGATGCCCCAGACTGCGCCGCGCGAGCTCCGCCGCGTCCTCGCCGACGCCGGACTGAGTCCCGTCGCATCACACGAGGGCATCGAGCGGATCCGAGCGGACGGCGGTGCCGTCGCAGATCGGCTGGCAGACCTCGGCTGCCCGCGCATCGTCGTTCCCGGGATCGAGCGCGAGGACCGCTCGACAGCCGACGGCGTGCGTCGCTTCGCCGACGATCTCAACGAGTTCGCAGGCATGGCTGCCGAGCGCGGCTTGCGCCTTGGCTATCACAACCACGATTTCGAGTTCGAGCCGCTGGACGGGACGACGACCTGGGACATCCTCCTCGACCGCCTCGCCCCGGACGTCGACCTCGAGATCGACGTCTACTGGGTGGCCGTCGGGGGTCGAGACCCGGTCACGCTCATCGGCCAGACGAGCGAACGGGTTCGAACGCTCCACATGAAGGACCTCATGTCCGAGCCCACGGCGCACGACGCTCCGGCAGGGGACGGCGAGCTCGATTTCCCGGCCATCGTCACCGCCGGTCGTGCCGCCGGTGTCGAGTGGTACATCGCCGAGCAGGATGACCCGCACGAGCCCATCGAGGACATCGGCCGCGCGTATCGCTACCTCGCTTCGCTGGCGGATTGAGGGCAGAATGGCCCGATGAGCGAGTTGACGGCCGCCGCCGACACCGCGGCGCGGGATCCGCTCGACATCGGCCGTGCGGCGCTGGAGCGGCACGACTGGCCGGCGGCGTTCGAGGCGCTGACCGAGGCAGCTGACGCCGGCGACGTCACGGGCCTCGACCTCGAAGGCCTCGCCATGGCGGCCTTCTTCACGGCGAAGGGCGGCCTCGATCTCGACATCAAGGAGCGCGCCTTCAAAGCCTACGAGACGGCCGGTGACACACTTCGCGCCGGCTATCTCGCGGTCGACATCGCCCGCCAATACGGCTATCAAGGCAAGCGCTCGATCGCGATCGCGTGGATCCGCCGCGCCGAGCGGCTCGTGGGCATCGATGGGACGACCTACGTCCACGGCTTCCTGGCCGTCGGTCGCAGCGAGGCGGCGGCCGCTTCAGGTGACATCGACGGTGCGCTCGCGCTCGCTGAGTCGGCCGTCGCGATCGGCCAAGAGACCGCGCACGCGGATCTGGCCGCGACCGCCCTGACCAATCTCGGCACGCTCAAGATCGCGACCGGCTTGACGATCGACGGCGTCGCGCTCATGGAGGAGGCATCGATCTCGGCCGTCAATGGCGAGCTGTCGCCGTTCACGACCGGCGTGACGGCTTGCCGGATGATCAGCGCCTGTCGGGACCTCACGGATTACGGCCGGGCGACGGAATGGATAGAGGCGACGGAGCGCTATTGCGACCGTCAATCGCTGTCGGGGTTCCCGGGAGTTTGCCGGATCCATCGGGCGGAGGTGGCGGCGGTCGGCGGCGCATGGGACAAGGCTGAGCAGGAGCTCGAACGTGCGACGACCGAGCTCGAGGCGTACAAGGCGACGCCGCCGCAGGCCGACGGGTTCTATGCGATCGGCGATATCCGGCGCCTGCGCGGCGATTTCGCCGGCGCCGAGACGGCTTTGCGTGAGGCCCATCAGCGCGGGCGGTCGCCCCAGCCGGCTCTCGCGCTCCTGCGGCTGGCAGAGGGCAAGGTCAAGGCCGCGTACACCGCGATCGAGGCAGCCGCGGCGGACGCGACGTCCGATCACTGGGCGCGGACGCGCCTTCTGCCCGCGCAGGTCGAGATCGCGATCGCGGCGGGTCACGTCGCGACGGCACGCTCGGCCATCGAGACGTTCACCACCAACGTGGCGGAATATCCGTCGCCGGCCCTCGTTGCCACCGGTCACGTGTCGCTCGGCCGGGTCCTGCTCGCCGAGGGCGACGCGGCGGGAGCCGCCCGCGAGCTGCGTGCCGGCGTCAAGTCGTGGCGCGAGGTCGGAGCCCCGTACGAGGTGGCGCGTGCCCGGGCCGTCCTGTCACGCGCGCTTCGCGCGGTCGGCGACGAGGACGACGCGGATCTCGAACGGGTGGCCGCCCTGGACGAGTTCCGCCGCCTGGGGGCGCGCGTCGACATCGACCTCCTCGAGCGCGAGGAACGCGAAGCCACCGACCGGCGCACGGGTCCCTCGACCGCCCGGATGACGTTCATGTTCACGGACATCGTCGGATCGACGAACCTCGCTGACGCGATCGGCGACTCGGCGTGGGAGCGGGTCCTCCGGTGGCACGACGACACCATCCGCCGTGTGATCACGGACGGCGGCGGCGACATCGTGAACACGACGGGCGACGGGTTCTTCGCCGCGTTCGGCTCAGCGCGGCGCGGTGTCGACGCCGCCATCGCCATCCAGCGGGCGCTGGTCGCCGGCCGGGACACGGTCTTCGTCGTGCCCGCGGTCAGGATCGGGCTCCATACGGCCGAAGCGACGGTCCGCGGTGCGGACTACAGCGGCAAGGGCGTCCATGTCGCCGCCCGGGTCGGTGCGCTCGCCACGGGCGGCGAGATCCTCGCGACGGCGGCGGTGCTTGACGAGGCGGGCGAGCAGGCCGTCAGTGGGGTTCGGACGGAGCAGGTGAGGGGAGTCGCTGAGCCGATCGAGATCGGGACCATCGTCTGGTCCTGAGCGTTCGCGATCAGAAAGCGCGCTTGAGCACCCACAGGGCGATGACGACCATGACGACGATCCCGAGGAGCGCCGCCGGCGGCAAGGTCGAGAGCGTCCTGATCGAGTCATTCACCGCCTGCCCGATCTGGACGGTCATGTCTGAGCCGCCACCGCCAGAACCGCCACCGACGCGACCGGCGCCCTGACCGACGCCATTCCCGTACTCCAGCATGGCGGCATCATCGCACGCCGACGCAACAGGGCTGTCGTGAACGCGGCTTCCGCGGATCATGGGCGGCAGCCGCGTCCGGCGAGCCGTCGTACAGTGAGGACGTGCTGACCGTGCGGACGTGGGGCCGCCCGTTGAGGCTGGGCCGGTCGTTCCGACTCGGTCTGGCCGGAGTTCTCGTCGCGACCTGGCTCGCGGTGTCATCGACTCCGGTTCGTCGCGACCGGCGCCGTCATCGCGGCGCGACGCCGCGCGCCAGGCACTGACACCACTCGCGGCGCGGGTCAGCCGCCGATCAGCCGCAGCAGCTCCCCGACACGCGCGATCGATTCAGGCGTCCGGTAGATCGAGTTGTTGAACGTGAAGCCGGTGAAACCGGCGTCGAGATAGGGTCGGATCCGATCGACGACCTGCTCCGGTGGACCGACGGCCACGAAGGGACGTCGTTCCGGCGGCACGCGCTCGAGAACGGCCTGGATCTCGGCCTCGGACGTGGTGACGACGACGGGCGCCGCCATCGTTCGCTCGATCGTGGCGGGGTCGCGCCCGATCGCCTCGCAGTACCCCGCAAGGACCTCGGTCTTGTGCTGCAAGGCGTCGAGGCCGAGCGGGAACCAATGCGTCATGTCGGCATGTGTCGCCGCGATCTTGAGCGTGCGCTGCTCGCCGCCGCCACCGACCATGACGCGCGGCCCGCCCGGCTGGATCGGCCGCGGGAGGTTGAGCGCCTCCTCGATCCGATAGTGCCGCCCGCTGAACGACGGCCGGTCCTCGCGGAACATCGCCCGGATGATCGTGAGCGCCTCGTCGAGCCGGTCCATCCGCTCGCGGACGGGCGGGAAGTCGAACCCGTACGCGATGTGCTCGACATCGTTCCACGCCGCGCCGAGCCCGAGGATCGCGCGTCCGCCCGACAGCACATCGAGAGTCGTCGCCATCTTCGCCAGCAGCGCCGGGTTGCGGTATGTCACTCCGGTGACGACCGTCCCGAGGCGGACCGTCGTCGTCTCGCGGGACAACGCCGCCAGCACCGACCAGCCCTCGAGCATCGGGTCGGTGACCTCGCCGACACCACGGATCTGGTACAGGTGGTCCATCACAGAGACGAGACTAAAGCCGGCCTCCTCGGCGGCGCGCGCCTGCTCGACCACACGGTCGAACAGAGCCGCCGGAGGCGTGTCCGGGAAGCTGTAGTCGGGAAGGTGCAGGCCGAACCAGGGGCGCATGATTCCTCCGCTGTCGTTGGATGCCGACGATACCGCGGTTCGGCCGAGGACTACGATCGAGGCATGCGCTCGACCCCTCGCCTGCCGACCGAGATCGCCGGGATCCCGGTCCCGCAGGACGACGTCGCGAGCGCGACATGGCGATGGGCCAATCGCGGGCTCCCGGATTACCTGCTGACTCATTCCGTGCGGGCGTATTGCTGGGGCGCGGCGATCGGGGAAAGGGAGCGCTGGTCGTTCGATGAGGGCATCCTCTGGGCCGCCTCGCTGATGCACGACGTCGGTCTCACGCGGATACCCGCGAACGAGCGGTGTTTCGAGTTCGAAGGCGCCGAGATCGCGCGGCGCTTCCTTTTGCGGCTGGGAGTCGCGCCAGGGCGGGCAGCCGCGGTCGCCACCGCGATCGCCCTGCACATGGCTCCGGCGGTGACGCTCGCCGACGGCGTCGAGGCCGTCCTGCTCGACCGGGCGACGGGACTCGACGTTCGCGGCGTGGACGTCGAGCTGGTCGACGCGATCCGTCCGGCGGTGATGCGCGAGTTCCCGCGCGGTGCGTTCGATCGGCTGTTCGTGGCCGCGATCGGCCGCGAGGTCGCGAACCGGTCCGACTGCCAGAGCGACCGCCTTCTCAACGTGGTCGGACTCGAGCGATCGATGGCCCGGTCGCCATGGGCGCAAGGCTGATCCGCCCGACGTAACGGCTCCCCGACCGAAAATGAAGGCGGCGCGAGCCGATCTGTCGACCGTTCGCTCGATTGCAGCAAGGCTCATGACTGCGACTGTTGGTTCGACACCTCGACGACGAGTCGGGAGAACGGAGCCAGGACATGAACCTCTACACCGCAGACTTGATGGTCGACGAGCGGATGCGCGACCGGGAACGAGACTTCCACGCCAGCCAGCTCGCCGCCCTCGCTCGCGAGACGCCT
>JBJMNA010000045.1:0-12723 GCA_045804485.1 Chloroflexota bacterium | reverse complement strand
CGCACCGTCGGCGACCGGCAGTCGATCGAACGCGACCGACGCCGCGCTGACCACCCCCAGCTCGTCACCCAACGCCGACAGGACGACATCCGCTGCACGCGCGGCCGGCGGCATCGCATCGCGAAGGCCGATCCTCCGGACGGGCTCGAGGAGCTGCGGCCCCGCCCGGGTCACCCCGCCGCCGAGGACGACCAGCTCGGGATCGAAGATGTCGAGGATGTTCGCGACCGCAGACCCGAGAATCTCGGTCGTCTCGTCCCAGATCCGGACGGCCAAGGGATCGCCGGCGGCCGCAGCCTCGGCGACGTCCTCCGCGCGGACGACCGGTCGATCGGACAGCGAGGAGGACTCGCCGGCGTCGAGCGCTTCTCGAGCGCGACGAGCGATGCTGCTTCCCGACGCGTACGCCTCGAGGCAGCCGCGGCGACCGCAGCCGCACAGCCGGCCGCGATAGTCGACGGTCAGGTGGCCGAGCTCACCGGCGTTGAGTGCCGCGCCCCGGTAGACCCGTCCGTCGAGGATCAGCCCGCCGCCGATCCCCGTCGAGATCGTCAGGTAGACGAGGTCGCGGATCGAGCCCGCGCGTCCCGCCCCGAACCACCACTCCGCGAGCGCGCCCGCGGTCGCGTCATTGTCGACGACGGTCGGTCGGCCGAGCGCCGCGGCGACGGTGCGGACGAGAGGGACATCGTCCCAGCCGGGCAGGTTCGGTGGCGACTGGATGACGCCAGTCGAGGGATCCAGCGGCCCACCGCAGGCGATCCCGACCGCGCGCACGGATGCGAGCTCGATCCCAGCGGCACGGACCATCTCGCGCGCCAGGTCCAGGTGGCGCGCGATCATCGCATCGGGTCCCTCCTCGACGCGGCTCGGGATCGTGGCCATCGAGAGCACGCGGCCATCGGCCGCTACCACCCCGGCTGCGAGCTTCGTCCCCCCGATGTCGAGTGCCAGGACGAGATCGTCCGCACTTGTCATCCCGCGACGGGGTCGAGCGCGCGCTCGATGAGGTCGACCTCGATCGGAGCCTCGGCCGAACCGGGTCCGACCCGGAAGGTCCGGATCTCGAACGGGCCGATCGCGAACGACACCTCGCGATCCCATGCCGGAAGTGCCAGCCGCGCAGTCGCGGCCCGGCCCGCGGTCTCGACCACACGGACGATGAGGTCATCTCCGTCCTCGGCCTGCTTCACCGCACCGACGACGACGTGCTCGGGTTCGATGCGCGCGTATGACGCACGCGTCGGGAGACGACCTCCGTGCCGCGATTCGAGGAGCACGGTCGGTCGCTGGTTCAACTCCGCGGCTCGCCTCGCCAGGCCAGCGTCGGCCCAGTCGCCGCGGTGGGGCACGAGCGCCAATCTGAACCGCTGCACGCCCTGGTCCTGGTGCTGGTAGCGGACGCCTGGTTTCGGCACGCCCGGCTCGTGGTGGGCGAAGATCGGACTGCGAACCGCGGTGACACCGAGTTCGTCCTCGTGGATATCGAAGCCGTACTTGCCGTCGTTCAGGACGGCGAGCCCGAACCGCTCGCGGCCGTCGTCCGCCCCGGCGCCCGCGGCCGGCCGGCCCGACACGTCGATCCACCGTTGGCCGGGCTCTTCGTCGCCGTCGGTCGGCCGCTCGACCGCGCCATATGGGATCTCGTACGCCCCGGTCACATCCGAGAGGCCCGTCGCGAAACGGAGCTTCAGGAGCCGCGCCTTCTCCCGCCAGTCGAGGATGACCCGGACCTCGATCGAGTCGCTCGACGCGCCAAGGACGAAGTCCTCCGTCAGGTGCGAGGCCTCGAACTCGCTCTCCACGCGAAGGATCGCCCGGACGGGACCCGACTCGATGAGTCGCACGGACGTCGTTTCGAACTCCCCGATCTCATCGCGGTATGACAGCAGCCTGTGCCCCCAGGTGTCCGAGGTGTCGTCGACGACACGCGCTCGGCCCCGGCTGGCATCGCCCAGCGAGACGACGTCCCGACCGTCCTCGCGAAGCGCGATCGCGACGATCCGGCCGCTCGTCGGGTCGAGCTCGAGACGGATGCTTTCGTTCTCAAGGGTCGTGTCGGTCGTCCGAAGGGTGCTTGCCGTCGTGACGCGCGAGTCGTGGCGGAGGGCGTAGGTCGCGTACCCAAGCGCCGGCAGGTCCGCTTCGAACGCCATCCGGCTTCGGCCACCGGAAACCGTGGCGTACGACTGGACCTCCTGGAATGCGACGGGCGAGCCATCAGCGTCGAACAGCCCATGGGTCGGGCGCAGCTGCGCTCCCTCGAGCTCAACGAGGGTCCGCACGGGCCAGGCATGCGGATTGAAGACCACGATCGGGGCGCCCGGATCGAGCGACAGGTCCACCAGCCGGCTGATCGACTGGAGCGCGACGTTCTGGATGCGGGCCGCGATCGACGTGGCCTCGCCGAGCTGGTCGCGGGCGTCGCGGTAGGCAGGCTCGATCGCAGTGCCGCCAAGCGTGTCGTGAAACTGGTTGAAGAGCACCTGGCGCCACGCCCGCCCGAGCTCGGCCTTGGGATAGGCTCGGCCAGCGGTCGCGTCGGCGACGGCGCTCCATGCCTCGGCCGCGAGCAGCTCGTTCTCGGCTCGCCGCATCCAGCGCTTGATCCCGGAGTGCGCCGAATAGCAGCCGACCGCGTGGTGCTGGAGCTCTTCCGCCACCACCGGCAGATCGTCGCCGCGCGAGTCCTCCACGGCGTCGAAGAACCGCCGCGGCGTGGAGTGCTCGAGCCGAGGCATGGCGCCTGCACCGTCCAGCCGGCGGATGCTGTCGAGGTTCGCGCGGGTCGGTCCACCGCCATGGTTCCCGACGCCGTAGAACGCCATCATCTCGGTCCAGCGCTCGGGGAGCTGCGCGATCGACTTGTCGAGGTGATAGCCGAGGTCCTCACCCGACGCGCAGTACTCGTGCGGCAGCCGGTACGTGAGCACGCGCGAGCCGTCGGGCGACTGCCACCAGAAGATCGGGCCCGGCAGGCGGTACTCGTGCGGTCCGGGCCGCATGAAGACGTACGAATCCATCCCGGCGCGTCGCAGGAGCTGCGGCAGCATCGCGTTGTGGCCGAACGGATCGACGTTGTAGCCGACCGTCGCGATCCGACCGAAACGCTCGAGGAAGTAGCGCTGCGAGATGAGCGCCTGCCGCACGAACGATTCGCCGCTCGGCAGGTTGCAGTCAGGCTCGACCCACCAGCCGCCGACGATCTCCCATCGACCCTCGGCGACGCGCTCGCGGATCTCCTCGAACATCTCCGGATCGATCTCCTCGATCCACTCGTAGTAGGCCGCAGAGTCGCAGGTGAAGATGAATTCGGGGTACTCCGTCATGCGGTCGAGGGCGGACCGGAACGTGGCGCGCACTTCCTGGAGTCCCTCGGGCCATTGCCACAGCCAGACGGGATCGATGTGCGAGTTGCCGACGAGGTGGAGCGTCCGACCGGAGCGAGCAGTCTCGGGCACGACCGAATCCTAGCCCCCGCGCGCGCCGAAGTGCTCCGCCAGTCCGACCCGCTGTCGATACGAGCGCCAGGTGTCCCGTATGAGCGTGTAGTCGTCGGCGGTGAACCGCTCGCGGGTCCGATCCAGGCCCGTCGCGTAATACAGCGCGGGGATGCCGAGCTCGGGCTTGATCTCGGTGTACCGGCGCCAATCGGCGAGGTCGAGCGCACACCAGTCGTCGGTGTCGACGGGGTGGTCGGGGCAGGCGGCGCGGACGACGGCCGCCCGGTAGCGCATCTGGGGCACGACCGACGCCGGCTGCTCGGGATCGTCCAACCTGAGCATGTCGTTGAGCCGGACCATGTCGATGAGGTGGGCCAGCGACGGCTCGACGACTTGGCCGATCAGGAGGCTGTCCGGGTTTGCGCTCTTGGCGGCCTCGCGGATCGTCTCCAGCAGGGCGCGGAGCAGACCGACTCCCCACGCCGCGTCCGACGCGACGAGTGACGCTCCGCTCGGGGTCCGCGCAGTGAAGTCGAGCTTGAGGCCGTCCGCCGCCAACCCGTCCGGTCCAACGACGCGGGTGACCGCCGCCGCCAGCGCATCCCGGGCATCGGCGCGACCGGGGTCGATCGCGATCGGACGGCCGTCCGCGGTGCGTACGGTCAGCTCGGGTGGCAAGCCCTCCACGTCCCAGGCTTTCCACCAGACGATCACGCGCTGGCCGCGCTCGTGCCGGTCTGCGATCCAGCCCCGGAGGTCCGGCCATTTCGCTCGGTCGGGCTCGCCAGTCGCGTAGGCGAGCTGCCACTTGTCGTCGATGACGATCGTCCCCGGGACGATGTCGTGGTCCTCGAGGGCGGCGAGGAATCCGTCGTACTCGGGCTGCCGCGCGAATTGCTTCGCGGCGGACATCGGCATGCCGCCGTCGGCCGCGAGCGCGCATTGCGCGCCCCACCCGCAGAACATCGGCTCGAGCCACCAGTCGGGCGTCGGCTTGGGCGTCGCGGATGGCCGCGCCGCGGGGGCCGAGTCGGCGGCCGCCGTCGCGCCCAGGACGCGTCGGCGATAGCGCCGGATCCCGTCATAGGGGTCGGCCGCGGCCGAGACGACGATCGACGGCGAGGACCACGTCCCACGTACCTCGGTGTGCCCCTCGTAGTCGAGGACGAACCGGAAACCCTCGTCGCGTCCGCGATACCCGAACCCGACGAAACGCTGCTCGTCGGGCGCCGCGATCGCAGCGAAGGTCAACCACTCGTCGTCGGGTGGAACGAGAGGATCGGTGGCGACCGTCCGCGACACCGCGTAGCAGAAGGGCGCCGGCGTGAAGAACCACTGGCCTCGTCCGGGCTCCGCGCCGCCCGCCGCGGAGATGTCCGTGGACACCCTCGCCGGCAGCACGACGGCTCCCGGGTCCGACGGGGCGGGGCTGAATAGCGTCGCGAAATACGGCCGACTCGAGATGGACCCCGCAGCGCCGCTGGGCAGGACGACGTGGCCGCCGAGCAGCGAGACGTCCATGACCCGGGCCGCGCCTTCGACCTCGGCGCGGATCGTCACCCCGTCATCGGCGCAATCGAGCACGAGGCGCTTGGCCGTCCAGCGCGAGCTGCCGAGCCGCCAGGTCAGCCGGACGACCTCGTCGAGGTCCTCGACGAGGGGGCCGTCGAGGGAATCGGTCTCGTCGGGCCCGTCCATGGCGTCGACGGCGGCGACCAGGCAGAGATCGGCCCAGGACCGACCAACCGAGTCCTCGAGGGCGGCGAACCACGCGCCCGGAGCGACCCGAAGGCGATACGACTCGGCCTCGACGACGAGACCGTTCTGTTCCGACGAGACCTTCACGCCGCCGGGTCCGCCCGACCGGAACGCCCGCCTCAGGCGGTCTCACCCCGCTCGGCGAGCCACTCGCGGTAGTTCGTCTCGTCCACGCCCTCGTCGATCTCGGTCTTGGTCAGCAGCAGCGGCAGCCGGCCGGATCGGATCGTCTCCTCGGTGATGATGCATTTCCGGATATCCGTGCGGTCCGGGATGTCGTACATCACCTCGAGCAGCGACTCCTCGACGATGGAACGCAGCGCCCGCGCGCCCGTCTTGCGGTCGAGTGCGACCTCCGCCGCGGCCTGCAGCGCCCCGGGGGTGAACGCGAGCTCGACCTTGTCGAGCGAGAGGAACTTCTCGAACTGCCGCGTGACGGCGTTCTTCGGCTCGGTGAGGACCCGGACGAGGTCCTCGGCGGACAGCGCCGACAGCGTGACCATGACCGGCAGCCGCCCGATGAACTCGGGGATGAGGCCGAACTTGAGGAGGTCCTCGGGCATCAGCTTCTCGAGGATCCGGCCGCGCTCCACCGCGCTCATCGCCGACTCGGAGCCAAAGCCGATCGACCGCCGGCCGACACGCTCCTCGACGATCCGCTCGAGCCCGTCGAACGCGCCGCCACAGATGAACAGCACGTTCGTCGTGTCGATCTGGATGAAGTCCTGGTGCGGGTGCTTGCGGCCGCCCTGTGGCGGGACGTTCGCGACGGTCCCCTCGAGGATCTTCAGGAGTGCCTGCTGGACGCCCTCACCGGACACGTCGCGCGTGATCGACGGGTTGTCGGCCTTGCGCGCGATCTTGTCGATCTCGTCGATGTAGATGATGCCGCGCTGCGCCCGGGCGACGTCGAAGTCGGCCGCCTGGATGAGCCGCAGGAGGATGTTCTCGACGTCCTCGCCGACGTAGCCAGCCTCGGTCAGCGAGGTCGCGTCAGCGATGCAGAACGGGACGTCGAGGACGCGCGCCAAGGTCTGCGCGAGAAGTGTCTTGCCGGAACCCGTCGGGCCGACGAGCAGCACGTTCGACTTCTGGAGCTCGACCTCGTCGACCTGGTGGCCGGCGTTGACCCGCTTGTAGTGGTTGTAGACCGCGACCGAGAGGACCTTCTTGGCCCGTTCCTGGCTGATGACGTACGCGTCGAGCGCGTCCTTGATCTGGTGCGGGTTCGGCAGCTTCGCGGTGGACGACTTCGGACGCGGCGTCTCGAGGAGCTCCTCCTCGATGATCTCCTGGCAGAGGTTGATGCACTCGTCGCAGATGTACACGCCCTGGCCGGCGATCAGCTTCCGGACCTGCTCCTGGCTCTTCCCGCAGAAGGAACAGCGATACGGGACCTTGGGTCCCTTGGTGCTGCTGCTCGATGTCGTCACTGTGCCCGCCCCGGTCCTACTGGTCCTTGCTCTTCTTGGGCGCGTCGCCCGCCTCGGCCGCCTGCGCGGCTTCGGCCTCTTCCGCTGCCTTCGAACCTTCGCCACCGGCCATCCCGGCGTCGTGTGCCTGCGCGATCAGCGAACTGCTTTCGACGGCGTAGACCTCGTCGATGATGCCATAGTCCCTCGCCGAATCGGGAGCCATGAAGAAATCGCGATCGGTATCGCGCTTGACCTTGTCGAGCGGCTGGCCCGTGTGGCGCGAGAGGATCTCATGGTTCCGTTCGACCAGATACTCCCATTCGCGCATCTGGATGATCGCGTCCGGGGCGTTTCCGCGGAACCCACCCGATCCCTGGTGGATCATGATCCGGCTGTTCGGGAGCGCATAACGCTTCCCCTTGGCGCCTGCCGCGAGGAGCACGGCCGCCATCGATGCCGCCATGCCGATGCAGATCGTGCTGACCGGCGCGCGGAGGTACTGCATCGTGTCGTAGATCGCGAGACCGGACGTCACCTGGCCGCCGGGCGAGTTGATGTACAGGCTGATGTCCTTCTCGGGATCTTCGGACTCAAGGAACAGCAGCTGCGCGATGACGAGGTTCGCGAGATGGTCCTCGATCGCATCGCCCAGGAAGATGATCCGCTCTCGCAACAGGCGCGAGTAGATGTCGTAGGCGCGCTCCCCCCGGCTGGAGGACTCGATGACCATCGGGACGAGCATTCGTGGACTCCCTGTTTGCGTGAGCGCGGGCGAGCGGTCAGCCGGCCGCCGTTGGGACATCGTCAAGGATCGAACCCGGATCCGTCGCGTCGACGGCGGCGTTCGCTGACGCCTGGCCACCCTCGATGGCGGACCCCGGGGCGTCCTCGAGATGTGGCAGTGGCTGGTGATCCGGGTGGGCGGCGAGCCATTGGTCGATCAGACCCTCGACGACGCGGGTCCGACGGAGCGTGCTGCGGATGTAGTTGCGACCTCGCTCGGAGTCGAAGTAGCTCAGCAGCTCGGCATTGTCCGCGTACTGCGTGCGTCCGCGCGCGACCTCGGCTTCGACCTCCGCGTCCGAGACTGTCATCCCCTCGGCGTCGGCGACCTTCGACAGCACGAGCAGCGTTCGGACGCGCTTCTCGGCGCCGGGACGGAACTCGGCGTGCATGTCGGCGTCGGTCTTGTCGACGGCCTTCAGGTAGGCCTCCTCGCCGATCCCCTGGCGCGCAAGCGTGCTCCTGAACTCGTCGTGCATCACCTCGACCTCCTGGTCGACCAGGATGTCCGGCAGCTCGAGCGTCGCATTCGCGACGGCGTAATCGATGATGCGGTCGGCGAACTCATGGCGCGCCCGATCGAGCGCGTTGCGCTCGAGCCGCGCTTTGACGTCCGCCCGCAGCGCATCGACGTCGGCGAAATCGCCGAGCGTGCCGAGGAAGTCCTCGTCGAGGTCCGGCAGCACCTTCTCGCGAAGCTCGCGCAGCTCGACAGCGAAATGGGCCTGCTTCCCGGCCAGCTCGGTCTCCGGGTAGTCGTCGGGGAAGGTGATATCGAACTCGGTGGTCCCGCCGACCTCCAGCCCGACGAGGTTCGCCTCGAACCCCGGGATGAGCCGCTCCTGGCCGAGGATCAGCGGCATCCGCTCCGACGTTCCGCCCTCGAACGGTTCGCCGTCGCGCGTGCCCGCGAACGAGATGACCGCGTAGTCGCCGTCCTTCGCGCCTCGGCCTTCGACCGCGGCGAGCGTCGCGTTCTGGTCGCGCAGCTCGTCCACGACCTTGTCGACCTTGGCATCGTCGATGACGTCGACCTCGGGCCGGAAGTTGAAGTTCTTGTAGTCGCCGAGGGCGACCTCCGGGCGGACCTGGACGGACGCCTTGAAGATCAGGGGCTTGCCTTCTTCCGCCTGGACGACATCGACCTCCGCGTTCGTGAGCGGGACGATGTCCTCCTGGACGAGCGCGTCGCGATAGGAGTCCTGGACGAGGTGATCGACAGCGTCCTCGAGGACCGCGCCCGGACCGAGGTGTCGTTCGAGCACCACGCGCGGCGCCTTGCCGGGCCGGAACCCGGGGACGCGGGTCCGCTTCGCGAGGTGGCGGACGGACTCGTCCATCGCGCGGTTGACGCGCTCCGGGGGAACCTCGATCTCAAGAAGGACGGTGGACTTCGGGCCCGGGGTCTTGGTGATCTGCATCGCCCGGGCAGTATACGGGCGACGGCCCAGGCGGTCCGCTCGGCAGCATCCGTAGGCGAGAGAGGGATCGAACCTCCACGCCGCTCACGCGGCACCGGCTCCTAAGGCCGGCGCGTCTGCCATTCCGCCACTCGCCCGCCGGCAGTCTAGCGCGCCCGGCCGGCGCGACGGCTGCCTCGGGTCAGAGCCCGGCGGCGTCGCCGATCTCTTCGTCCACGGACGGTGTGGCCGCCGCGTCGTCGCGCGAGGCCCGCGTCGCGCGGCCGCGGATCTCCTTGAGTCGCGCCTGGAAGCCTTCATCGTCGGTCCGGAACACCCAGTTCGTCGCCGCCTTGGTCGCGCCCGACAGGAACGGCCGAGCGACGGTCAGGAGCAGCAACGTCCGCACGCCGGCACGATCGCGTTGCGCCTGCTTCGCGTAGCCAGCGAAGTCGCGCTCGAGGGTCCCGCGGACCTTGGTGCCGTCCTCGCCCAGCTCGCGAAGTGCCTTCTCGACCTGCTCGGGGAGCATCGAATCCGGGAGCGGTTCGGGCGCACCAAAGATCGCCCGCCTGCCGCGGCGGTAGACGCGCTTCGGTCCGCCGAGAACGACGAACGCGGTCCCGCCCGCGATGGCGGCGGCCTTGCCGGGACTCCGGCGGATCTTGGCGGGCACGTCGACCGCGGTTCGGACGGAGGCCTCGAGAACCTCGAGCTCCTCGCCGAACGCGGCCCGAGCCGCTAGGACCCGCTCCCGGGCGGCATCCGTTTCTGTAGCCACTCGAGTGTCTCCTTGCCCGTATCGATGGTCTGGTTCGGGATGAACCTGTCCTTCAGCGCCTCGACGTCGATGCCGGTCCGCGACACGTCGACTCCCATCAGCGCCATCCATGTCAGGTAGCCGACGGCGATGCCGATCCCGGCACCGACCTCCGGCTTGAACGTGATCGCGGTGAACGCGCCCAGGGCGACGCCCGCCACCGTCAGCCCGGCGATCGCCACGAAACGTCCGCCCGCGGAGGCGTTCATCCGGACCGCGACGATGATGCCGAGGATCAATCCGAGAAGGCCGACGAGGATGACCCCGACGACGAGCGGACGATAGCCGGTCGCGACCGCGACGCCGAGCTGGTCGCCGATCGTCGCGTACAGCTGGTTGAGCAGGTTGAGCGCGAGAACGACGCCGACGACGATGCCGACGACGATCGCGACGACAAGAGCGCCGATGATCCGCCGCGCCGAGACGCCGAGCGCGAGCAGGACCGCCGCGATCGCGAGCGACAGGAACAGCTCCACGCCGTGGAGGACGCCCCAACCAAGCGACCCGAGCACGGCTTCACCGATGAACATCGAGACGCCGATGATCGCCAGGAAGATCGCGAAGACGACCAGCATGAACGCTGCAAAGCCGGTGACGGCCACACGGCCGATCTCGCCTGCGATCGCTGTCGCCTCAGCCTTGGCGAGGTCGATGTGCGCGATGACAAGGGCCATCGCCGCGTCACGAACGACACCGATCTGCGCGCGCAGCCCGGGTGGCGGCCTGCGAGGGCGGGCGCCCGGCTCGCGCGGAGGCGACCCGGCTCCGGGCGGTTGCGTCTGCCCTGTGTCGGGCCCTGATGATGGTCCGGCCGGCGGCGGAGTCCCTGGGCCGGGCGGCGGCGGTGTCTGGTCCGTGGTCGGGTCGTCCAGGATCGTGCTCCGCTGGCGAGCGTTGGGGCGCTTCTTTTCGATGATACCAGCGCGTCCATCGGCGCCCGGCGGGTAGCGGGCGGTACGCTGGCAGCATGTCCGACACCGCTCCGCTGACGCCGCGACGGCGCATCCTCACCGCCGAGCTGCTGAGCATCGGCACGGAGCTGACCGTCGGCGAAACGCGCGACACGAACGCGGGCGAGCTTGCCGGCCGGTTGACAGCGGCGGGCGTCCGTGTCGGCCGGATCACGGCGCTCCCCGACGACCTCGTGGCCGTCACGGAGGCGTTCGCGACCGGCCTCGGTCGCGCGGATCTGGTCGTTTCGACGGGCGGGCTCGGGCCGACCCCCGACGACCTGACGCGCGAGGCGATCGCGGCGGCGTGCGGCGAGACCGTCGTCGTCGACCCCGATCTGGAAGCATGGCTGCGCGATCTGTGGCGACGGCGCGAGATGCCGTTCCCTGAGACCAATCTCAAGCAGGCATGGCGGATCCCGTCGTGCGAGCCGCTCCCAAACCCGAACGGGACCGCGCCCGGCTGGTTCGTGGACCGGCCGGACGGGCGCGTCATCGTCGCGCTGCCGGGCCCGCCGCGCGAGATGCGACCGATGTGGGCCGACGAGGTGATGCCCCGGCTGCGCGACCGTGGACTCGGGTCCGAAGTCGCATCGCGAACCTACCGGCTGGCCGGGATCGGCGAGTCGCAGGTCGCGGAGATGCTCGGTGAGCGGCTGCTGCGCGCGACGAACCCGATCGTCGCCACGTACGCGCGCGTCGAGGCCGTCGACGTGCGCGTCTCCGCGGTGGCCGAGGCCGAGCGATCTGCCGACGACCTCGTCGAATCAGCCTCAGCGGAGGTCCTCGCGCACCTCGGAGCGCACGTGTGGGCGGTCGGTGACACGACGTGGGGCGAGGCGATCGGCGCTCGGCTCACGGAGCTCGGCTGGACGCTGGGAGTGGTGGAGATCGGCACCGGCGGGAGTCTCGGCGCCCTGTTCGGCGATGCGGCCTGGCTCCGCTTCGACGAGTCGATCGGGCCGGAGGCGCCGGCCGCGACGGCCCACGGCGACCCGGGCGACGACGGCGAGACTGCCGAGCCCGCGGACCTGGTGCGCTACGCGACTCGCGCGCGCGAGCTGGGCGGCGCGGACGTCGGCCTTGCCGTCCGCGCGCGACCACGGACCGGCGACACCGCGTTGTCCATCGCCATCTCGACGCCGCTCCGGACGCGGGAGGTCGCGAAGCTCGTGTTCCTGACCGGACCCATGGGCCGCTCGCGCGCCGCGCTCACCGCAGCGGCCAGCCTCCTCGAGACGCTCCGCGAGGACGCGCCGGCGGACACGTGACCGTGGCTACCGATGCGACGCCGCGACCAACCCCTCGAGGTCGGTCACCGCGATGCCCTCGCGATCGAGGCGCACGAGCCCCGCATCGCTGAACTGCCCGAGCAGCTTGTTCACGCTCTGGCGCGTGCAGCCGACCATCGACGCCAACTCGGCCTGCGTGAGGCTTGCCCGGAGATAGATCGCACCATCGATCCCCCGCGGACCGGATTCCCCGGCGAGACGGACGAGACGCGCTGCGAGTCGCCCGGTCATGTCGAGGAAGTGGAGCTCTTCGACATGCGTCGTGAGCCTGCGGAGCTCGCCTGCGAGCGACGCCAGGAGTGCGTCACGGATCGCGGGTTCGGTCGCGACCAGCTCACGGAACTTGTCACGGGGCAGGACGACCGTCTCGGTCGCGACGAGCGCGCTCGCGCTGGCCGACCGCGGAGCGCCGTCGAGCAGCGCGAGCTCACCGAAGACGTCGCCCTCGTGGAGCGTCGCGAGGATCGCCTCCTCCCCGGACTCGGACGGCACCGAGATCTTGACCTCGCCCGTGACGATGACGAAGAGCGCATCACCCGGATCCCCGGCGTGAAAGATCACCTCGGCGCGTCGGAACCGTCTCGTTCGCGTGCCCGCTGCGACACGTTCGAGCGCGCTCGCGTCGAGCCCCGCAAAGAACGGGATCCGCATCAGCGAGGCGACGAGTGGACGACCGGCCAGCATGGGCGGCATCCTAGCGCCCCCGTCCAGCCGTACGATCTGTGGTGCGTCCGCGCACGCTCTGTCCGTGCGCCGACAGATCCGCCGTCACCCGGCAGTCGCACGTGGCCCGGCGAGAGCCCCTACCATCTCGGGCGATGACCGAGGACCCCCAGACCCGACTGCGGTTGACCGTGCTCGG
>JBJMNA010000044.1:0-7824 GCA_045804485.1 Chloroflexota bacterium | reverse complement strand
GCGATGATGCTGCTCGTCGGCTACATCCTGTCGGCGGTCGCGCCGTTCGCGTTCGGCGTCACCCGTGACGTCACCGGCGACTTCACGCTCGGTCTGTGGCTGCTCGCTGGGCTTGGCGTGGTGCTGGTCGCACTGTGTGCGGCGCTGACGCCGGCACGCCTTCAGCGGATCGGCGCGGCGGAGGCGTGACCGGGGTCGCTCAGGTGCCGACCGACGACGCCCGCCAGAATGTCAACCACTGGCCTTCTGGTTCGGCGACGGTGAACTCCGCCTGCCCCCATGGGCGGTCGGCGAGCGGATCCGCGACCTCAACGCCGGACTCGAGACACCGGGCGTACAGCGCCTCGAGATCGTCGGCCTCGATGTAGAGGGCCGTCGGCGAGACCGAGCCGATCCGGCTCCTGATCGCCTCGTTGTAGCGCTCGCTGAACATGTCGCCCGCGACCTCGAGCATCACCCTCGCGTCGCCTCGCGTCAGCGCGCAATTGTCATCGTTCGGCCCGCCACGCTGAACGACGAAGCCGAGCCGGTCGACGTAGAAGTCGAGCGCGGCCGCCATGTCGCGGACACGGATCGCCGGGATCACACCTGCCGCCATCGCGTTGCTCCTTTCGACACGATGCTAGCCCGCCTGGCGGAGACTTTCTGAGATCCGCGCCGCCGACCCGACGACGAGCTCGGCGAGCGGTCCCTCGTCTCCGGCCGCAGGGAATCGGTACGACGGGCCGTGCAGGTGGAGCGCCGCCACGACTTCCCCATTGGCATCGGCCACCGGCGCGGCGACCGACGAGATCCCCTCGTCGAACTCTTCGAGCGCCCAGGTGTATCCGTCGCGGCGGATCGCGCGCATCCGCTCGAGCAGCGCATCAGCCGTCACGAGCGTCCGCGCGGTGAACGGTTCCATCGGCCGCCCGAGGTAACGCTGGACGAACGTCGGCGCCGCATGCGCGAGGAGGACCTGGCCGGACGACACGGCATGCAAGGGGATGCGGGAGCCGGTCCAATCGCGGACGGAGACCGGATTCGGGCTCCCGACCTGGTCGATGTAGTGCGCCGTCTCTCCGTCGCGGACGGACAATCCGGCGGCCTCGCCGGTGTCGGCGGCGAGCGCCTCCAGCGATGGACGTGCGAACCCGGCGAGCGTCCGGACCGGGCGGATCCGCGCGGCGAGCGTCAGCAATCGCGGGCCCAGCCGGTAGCGCGTATCACCGGGCACCTGCTCGACGACACCTTCGCGCGAGAGCGAGCCGAGCAGCCGCGCGGCGGTCGATTTCGGAAGATCGACACGGTCGGCGACCTCGGTCACGCCGATGGGACCGTCGGCAAGGGCGCCGAGCACGGCGAACGCACGCTCGATGGACTGGACTCTGGACATCAGGACCTTTGTCGGATAGATTCTCGGTTCAAGAGAGTTCCATCATACGGCACGGTTCCACGATGTGGAACCCCCAAACACGACCGACACCCCGGGAGAGCGGCAGATGGCGCAGGACGAGTACGCGGAGATCGATCTCGCGGCGCTCTCCGATGACGAGCTCACCGAGCAGATGCACAACGACCTCTACGACGGCATGGCCGCCGAGATCGTCGAAGGGACGAACATCCTGCTCGGCCGCGGCTGGTCAGCGACCCGCGTCCTCGACGATGCGCTCGTGGCCGGGATGAAGATCGTCGGCATCGACTTCCGCGACGGCATCCTGTTCGTGCCGGAGGTCCTGCTCGCTGCCAACGCGATGAAGGCCGGGATGGCGATCCTCCGCCCACTCCTCGCCGAGACGGGCGCCGAGCCGGTCGGCAAGGTCGTCATCGGCACCGTCAAGGGCGACATCCACGACATCGGCAAGAACCTCGTCGGGATGATGCTCGAGGGCGCCGGCTTCGAGGTGTTCGACCTCGGCATCAACACGGACGCCGACAAGTTCATCGCCGCGCTCGAGCAGCACAAGCCGGACATCCTCGGCATGTCGGCTCTTCTCACGACGACCATGCCGTACATGAAGGTCGTCGTCCAGACGCTCCGCGACCGCGGCATCCGTGACGACTACATCGTGCTCGTCGGCGGAGCGCCGCTCAACGAGGAGTTCGGCGCCGCGGTCGGTGCCGACGCCTACTGCCGCGATGCCGGAGTGGCCGCCGAGACCGCGCGCCGGCTTATCGACGAGCGCCGCGCCAGTGCGGCCTGACGAGGCCCCGACCCGGCTCGTCATCGTCGGCTGTGGCGCGCTCGCGCGGGAGCTCATTGCGCTCACTGCGGGCATCCCGGGCGTCCGCGTCGAAGGGGTCGACGCTCGCCTGCACATGCGGCCACAGCTGATCGCCGATGCGGTCGCAACCAAGGTCGACAAGGTCCGTGAGCGCTACGGCTCGGACGTCGCGATCTTCGTCGCCTACGCCGACTGCGGGACGGCGGGCACGCTCGATGCCTACCTGGATCGAGAAGGGCTCCAGCGGATCGGCGGCGCCCACTGCTACGAGTTCTACGCGGGCTCAGCGGCATACGAGGCGATGCAGGAGCAGGAGGTCGGGACCTTCTACCTGACGGATTTCCTCGCCCGCCAGTTCGACTCGATCATCTGGGCCGGCCTTGGTCTCGACCGCCATCCCGAACTGCTGCCGATGTATTTCGACAATTACCGACGCGTCGTCTACCTCGCCCAGTCCGACGATCCCGACCTGACCGAGCGCGCACGCGCCGCCGCCGACAAGCTCGGACTCGCCTTCGAGCGTCGCTCGACGGGCTTCGGCGATCTCGAGACATCCATCCGAACAGTCGCAGGAGCCGCCTGATGCCGCCGACGCTTTCGATCATCTGGTGGCGCGACATCCCGGCACAGGTCGTCGCGAAGGACGGCCGCCGGTCGAGCAAGGTCGTCCTTCATCCGCGCTTCCAAGTCGCGATCGACAAGGCGGCCAACCGCGCCGGCAAGCGCGAATACAACAGCTACATCGGCGAATGGCGGAAGACCCACCGACCCTGTGGCGACGACCTCGAGGCGATCGTGAAGGCCGAAGCCGAGCGCCTCGAGGCCGAGTACACGAAGCACCATCTCGCGGAGCTCATCCAGACCGGCGGCGTCGCCGGCGGTGAGGTCCTGCCGCCAGCCACGACATCGGAGACCTCGCCGACATGACCGACACGATCATCACCAGCGCCTCTCGTGAGGTCGCGATCGGGTTCGACCGCCCGTTCGTCATCATCGGCGAGCGGATCAATCCGACCGGTCGAAAGCTCCTCGCCGAGGAGATGAAGGCGGGCGATTTCAGCCGGGTCGAGCGCGACGTCCTCGCCCAGGTCGAAGCCGGCGCGCACATGCTCGACGTCAACGCCGGCATCCCGCTCGCCGACGAGCCGGCGATCCTGGCCAAGACCATCAGGCTCGTCCAGAGCCTGACGGACCTGCCGTTGTCGATCGATTCGTCGATCGTCGAAGCGCTCGAGGCGGGCCTCGCCGTCTACCAGGGGAAGCCGCTGCTCAACTCCGTGACCGGCGAGGAGGAGCGCCTCGAGCGCGTCCTGCCGCTGGTCCGCAAGTACGGCGCGGCGGTCGTCGCCATCAGCAACGACGACACGGGAATCTCGATGGATCCCGACGTCCGGTTCGCCGTCGCGAAGCGGATCGTGGAGCGGGCCGCGGACCACGGCATCCCGCGCTCGGACATCGTCGTCGACCCGCTCGTCATGCCCATCGGTGCGCTGTCGCAGGCCGGCCAGCAGGTGTTCGCGCTCGTCCGTCGCCTGCGCGAGGAGCTCAAGGTCAACACGACCTGTGGCGCATCGAACGTGAGTTTCGGCCTGCCGAACCGCGAGGGCATCAACGGCGCGTTCCTGCCGATGGCGATCGCGGCGGGAATGACGTCGGCCATCACGAACCCGCTGATGCCCGAGGTCAAGGCATCCGTCATGGCCGCCGACGTCCTGATGGGCCACGACCCGGACTGCGGCCGCTGGATCACCGCCCATCGAGTGCCGGTGCCCGAGGGCGAGGTCAGTCGCCGCCGCATCAACCGGCGGGCCGTCGCCGCGGTCGGGTAGCGGCGGGCGACCGTTCCTTGGCTCACGTGGCTGACGACGCGCTCGTCATCTTCACGCCGTCCGGCCGTCGGGGTCGGTTCGCGACGGGGACGACGGTCCTCGACGCGGCGCGCTCGCTCGGCGTGGACATCGACTCCGTGTGTGGCGGGCGCGGCATCTGCGGCCGCTGCCAGGTGTCCCAGGGTCTCGGCGAGTTCCCGAAGCACGGGATCGTCTCCGAGGCCACTCACCTGTCGCCGTTCGCTGTCCTCGAGGCGACCTACCGTGAGGAGAAGGGTCTTGCGCCGGACCGGCGGCTGTCCTGCACGGCCGAGGTCTGCGGCGACGTCCTCATCGACGTCCCGCCCGAGAGCCAGGTCCACCGCCAGGTCGTCCGCAAGGGCCTCGACGTCCGCGAGTTCATCGTCGACCCGGTCGTCCGCTTGCATTACGTCGAGGTGACGCCACCGGAACTCGCGTCACCGACCGGTGATCTCGCCCGGCTGTTCGAAGCGCTCGAGCGTGAGTGGCAGCTGACGGATCTCGAGGCTGATCTCGACGTCGTCCGTGCGCTCCAGCCGGCCCTCGAGAAGGGTAAGTACGGCGTCACCGTCGCGGTCCATGAGGGCCGCCAGGTGATCGCCGTCTGGCCCGGCTTGCATGAGATCGCGTATGGCGTCGCGATCGACATCGGGTCGACCACGATCGCGGGCCATCTCGTGAATCTCGCGGACGGCGCGGTCCTCGCGAGCAACGGCGTCATGAACCCGCAGATCCGGTTCGGCGAGGACCTGATGAGCCGGGTGTCGTACGCGATGATGCATCCCGAGGGTGCGGGCGAGATGACGACCGCGGTCCGCAAGGCGCTCGACGGGCTGATCGCCTCGCTCGCGATGCGGGCAGGCATCAAGCGCGTGGACATCCTCGAGCTCGCTCTCGTCGGCAATCCGATCATGCACCACCTCCTGCTCGGCATCGACCCGACTCCCCTCGGCGGCGCGCCGTTCGCGCTGGCGACCGACCGGGCCGTCCGGACGACCGCGGCGGAGCTGGGTCTCCTGACGCACCCGGGCGCGCGGGTCTACGTCCTGCCGTGCATCGCCGGTCACGTCGGCGCCGACACCGCCGGGGTGATCCTCGCGGAGGAGCCGCATGAGGCCGAGCGGATGACGCTCGTCGTCGATGTCGGGACCAACGCCGAGATCGTCCTTGGCGATCGGCGCCGTCTTCTGGCCGCCTCGAGCCCGACTGGCCCCGCGTTCGAGGGAGCCCAGATCTCCGGCGGGCAGCGTGCGGCGCCCGGCGCGATCGAGCGCGTGCGGATCGACCCGGCGACCCTCGAGCCACGTTTCCGGGTCATCGGCGTCGACGCATGGTCCGACGAGCCGGCATTCGCGGCCGGACTCGCGGGCGTCGAGGGTCTCGGCATCACCGGCATCTGCGGCTCGGGGATCATCGAGGTCATCGCCGAGATGTTCCTGGCGGGCATCGTCACCGAAGACGGCGTTATCGACGGGGGACTCGCGGAACGGACGCCGCGGATCGTGCCCGATGGCCGGACGTTCAGCTACGTCCTCCACGAAGGCGGTGCGGCGGGCGACGGCGCGGGCCCACGCATCGCGATCACCCAGAACGACGTCCGCGCGATCCAGCTCGGCAAGGCAGCGCTCTACGCAGGTGTTCGGCTGCTGATGGACCAGCTCGAGATCGACGCGGTTGACGAGATCCGGCTGGCGGGGGCGTTCGGCAGCCAGATCGACCCGGTCCACGCGATGATCCTTGGGCTCATCCCTGACTGCGACGTGTCGCACGTTCGCTCGGCCGGGAACGCGGCGGGCACCGGCGCGCTGATCGCGCTGTTGTCGGGCGCGGCACGGACCGAGATCGAGGGCGTCGTCCGCCGCGTCGAGAAGATCGAGACCGCCGTCGAGCCCCGATTCCAGCAGCACTTCGTCGAGGCCATGGCGTTCCCGCACAAGACCGCGCCGTTCCCGGAGCTCGCGAAGGTGGTCTCGCTGCCGGAGCGGAGCGGCGCGCGCGGAGCCAACGGCTCGGGCTCGGACTCGCGACCAGAACAACGACGACGCCGGCGCCCGGTCCCGACCGGCACGAGGGAGGACGGCTGATGGAGGACACGCAGCGACGTCGGAGCGGCGGCCGGGCCGCCCGGCAGGCGCTCCGGCTCGCGAGCCACGCCGAACACATCCCGTTCCTCACCCGAAAGCTCGCCCCGTTCGAGGTCCTCGGCGAGGAAGGCCTCGCGCTCATCGAGCAGAACGCGGACACGATCCTCGAGGAGGTCGGTGTCGAGTTCCGCGGTGATGCCGACGCCCTTCGCCTGCTCGCGGACGCCGGCGCGGACGTCGATGGCGTCCGCGTTCGATTCCCGCGAGGGATGTGCCGGCGGATCGTCCAGGCGACGGCTCCCCGGCAGTACACCCAATACGCGCGGAACCCGGAACGGAATGTCGAGATCGGCGGGATGCACACGGTTTTCGTGCCGAACTACGGCTCTCCGTTCGTCCGCGATCTCGACCGCGGCCGGCGCTACGGGACGCTCGAGGACTTCCGGAACCTCGTGAAGCTGACGTACATGTCGCCGTATCTCCACCACTCGGGCGGGACGGTCTGCGAGCCCGTGGACGTGCCGGTCAACAAGCGCCACCTCGACATGGTCTACAGCCACATCCGCTACTCGGATAAGCCGTTCATGGGCTCCGTCACGGCGCCGGAACGTGCGCGCGACACGGTCGAGATGGCGCGGGTGACGTTCGGCGCGGACTATCTCGAGGACCACACGGTCATCACGTCGCTCATAAACGCGAACTCGCCGCTGGTCTGGGACTCGGTGATGATCGGCGCGGCGCGCGCGTACGCCGAGGCGAACCAAGCGACGCTCATGACCCCGTTCATCCTGGCCGGCGCGATGTCCCCGGTCACGGCGGCGGGCGTCTGCGCGCAGACCCTCGCCGAGGCGCTCGCAGGGATGACCTTCGTCCAGCTCACGCGACCGGGCGCGCCGGTGATCCTGGGGAGCTTTGCGAGCTCGATGTCGATGCAGTCGGGCGCGCCGACGTTCGGGACACCGGAGCCGGCGCTCGTGCTCTACGTCATGGCATCGCTCGCCCGGCGGCTCGGCGTCCCGTTCCGCAGCGGCGGCTCGCTGTGCGGCTCGAAGATCGCGGACGCGCAGGCGGCCTACGAGAGCGCCGCCACGCTCCAGCCGACCGTCCTCGGTGGCGTCAACTTCGTCCTGCACGCCGCGGGCTGGCTCGAGGGCGGCCTCACCGTCGGCTACGAGAAGTTCATCCTCGACGCCGACCAGTGCGGGATGATGTCGGTCTTCGTCGACGGCGTCGACATGTCCGAGAACGGCCAGGCGCTCGACGCGATCCGCTCGAACACGCCGGGCACCCACTACCTCGGCAGCGCTCACACGCTTGCCAACTTCGAGACGGCGTTCTACCGCTCGGACGTGACCGACAACAACAGCTTCGAGCAGTGGCAGGAGGACGGCTCGCTCGACGCGGCGCAGAGGGCGAACCGCATCTGGAAGAAGATGCTGGCGGAGTACGAGGCGCCGCCGATCGACCCTGGCGTCGACGAGGCGCTGCTCGACTTCATCGCGCGGCGCAAGGCGTCGATGCCGGATTCGGAGGTCTGATGGCCTCGCTGTTGACGCGCCGCCGCGGGCTTGACGACGCTAGCCGCGCGGCCGTCACCTCGATCCTGGCGGACCCGATCTTCGAGCTTCTGCCGCTCAAGAGCCTTCCCGACCAGATCCCGCATCTGCCCGCAGGTGCGCGCGTCTC
>JBJMNA010000043.1:0-5002 GCA_045804485.1 Chloroflexota bacterium | reverse complement strand
CCCGGAGGAGCAGCCGTCGCGGCGGCGACGAGCCGTCCGCGAAGCCACCGAGTGGTCGACGGGAACGGCGTCGAGGCGGACCTCCGCCGGAGCGCGACCGCGACCGGGACGTCTTTCGACGAACAGACGTCGACCAGCGGGCAGGCGTCGCACCGGGGTGCCTGCGGCGTGCACGTGCCGGACGCGAGGTCCATCACGGCGTCGAACCAGCGCCCGGGCCGGTCACGCGCGACGAGTCTGTCGGCGGCGGCCTGGAGATCCGGCGAGGATCGCTCGACCGCGAGGACTCGCGACACGACGCGTCGAACATTGACGTCGAGCGGCGCGACCGGGACGCCGAAGGCCGCCGCGGCCACGGCCCGTGCCGTATACGGCCCGATGCCGGGCAGCGCCTCCAGTGCCGGCACGGTCCTTGGCACGCGACCGTCATGATCCGCCACGATCGCCCGGGCTGCTTCTCGCAACGCGAGAGCGCGCCGGTTGTAGCCCAGTCCCGCCCAGGCAGCCAGCAAGTCCTGCGTCCCGGCATCGGCCAGCGCCGCGGGCGACGGCCACAGATCCACGAACCGCAGCCACATCGGCCCGACGCGCTCGATCCCCGTCTGCTGGGACATGACCTCCGCGACGAGCACCTCCCACGGCGTCGACGCCGTCCGGATCAGCAACTGGCGCCGCGCGCCGGCGTGCCAGCGGAACAGTCGCGCATTGAGACGTCGTCGGGTCGGTGGCGCGATCACGCTCCTACGATACGGACATGAGGTTCGGCGCGGCGTTCTGGATCAACCGGACCGGCTGGCCCGCGCTGCGCGATGCGTGCCTCGCCGCCGAGAACGCCGGCTGGGACTCGATCTGGGTCGACGATCACCTGGTGACCGACGAAGGCCCCGAGACCGACCCGAAGCTCGAGGGGTGGGCGACGCTCGCCGCGCTTGCGACGATGACGACCCGCAGCCGGCTCGGGCTGCTCGTCGGCGCGAACACGTTCCGGAACCCGGGGCTGACGGCCAAGCTCGCGACGACCATCGACCACCTGTCGGGCGGTCGCTCGGTCCTCGGACTTGGCGGCGGATGGTTCGAGCGCGAGCACGACGCCTTCGGCATCGAGTTCGGCGCCGGATTCGGTGACAGGCTCGACAGGCTCGACGAAGCGGTGGGGCTCATCCGCCGTCTGGTCGATGGCGAGCGGCTCAGCCACGACGGACGCTTCTACACGATGCACGACGCGCTCGTCACTCCCCTGCCCGTCCAGAAGCGCCTGCCTATCCTGATCGGCGGTTCCGGCCCGACCAAGACGCTTCGCACGACCGCCCGCTACGCCGACCTGTGGAATGGCTTCGGGCCGCCCGAGCGCATCAAGGCTGTGAGCGAGACGCTGGGCGAACGCTGCGACGAGATCGGCCGCCCGTTCGACGCCATCGAGCGCACCGTGACCACGCACGTCGTCATCCGCGACACGACTGCCGAAGCGACTGCGGCCTGGGACGAGACAGCCCGACACCATCGCATCGTCGGACGCGTCGGCGCCGACGGGACGAGCCGAGGCCTGACCGTCGGCGGACCGCCGTCACACGTCGACGACTATCTCGATGGCTATCGCGAGCTCGGAGTCGCCGAGGTCGTCTTCGTCTTTCGGGCGCCGTTCGACCTCGAGACGATCGGGAGGCTCGGCGAGCTCAGACCTTGAGCATCACGTGCTTGACGACGGTGTAGTCCTCGATCGCGTACATGCTCTGGTCCTTGCCATAGCCCGACTCCTTGAAGCCGCCGTGCGGCATCTCGGACACGAGCGTGAAGTGGTCGTTGATCCAGACCGTCCCGAACTGGATCGCCTTGGCGACCCGCATCCCCTTGGCAATGTCGGCCGTCCAGACGGACGCGGCGAGCCCGAACCGCACGTCGTTGGCCCACGCGATCGCCTGCGCTTCGTCGCTGAAATGCTGGACGCTCACGACCGGGCCGAACACCTCGTCCTGGACGATCTCGCTCCGCTGGTCGGGTCCCGCGATGACGGTCGGTTCGAAGTAGGCGCCCGGCCGGTCGGGTCGGTGGCCACCGGTCACGATCTCGGCACCCGCCTTCGCACGATCGACCATCCCCTCGACCTTGTCGGCCTGCGATCCCGCGATGAGCGAGCCCATCTCGATGTCGTCGCCCTCGGCGGGGTCGCCCCACTTGATCGCGCTCACCGCGTCAGAGAGGTCGGCCACGAACTTGTCGTAGATCTTCGGTCCGGTGATGACACGGCACGGCGCCGTGCAGTCCTGACCGGCGTTCCAGAAGCTGAACGTCTTGAGGTTCTCGATGACCGCTTCCATGTCGGCGTCGTCGAAGACCACGACCGGTGCCTTCCCGCCGAGCTCGAGGTGGAGGCGCTTCACGCGGTCGGCGGCGACCTTCGCGATGTGCTTGCCGGTGTCGGTGTCACCCGTGACCGAGATCATGGCGACCTTGGGATGACCGACGAGGTCGTCGCCGATGGCGGCGCCTGTCCCGGTGACGACGTTGAGGACGCCGGCCGGGAAGACGTCCGCGGCGATCTCGCCAAGAAGAACGGCCGTCAGCGGTGTCCGAGCCGATGGCTTGAGGATGACCGTGTTGCCGGCGGCGAGCGCGGGCCCGATCTTCCAGCCGGCCATCATGATCGGGTAGTTCCACGGCGCGATGGACGCGACGACGCCGACCGGCTCGCGGCGGACCATCGAGGTGAGGCCGGCGGCGTACTCGTTGACCGCCTTGCCCTCCATCACCCGCGCGGCGCCTGCAAAGAAGCGCAGGTTGTCCACGACGACCGGGATCTCGTCGATCGCGGCGCCGACGGGCTTGCCGGCATTCTTCGATTCCAAACGACCGAACTCGTCGGCGCGCGCCTCCAGCGCGTCGGCGAGCTTGAGGAGCATCCCGCTCCGCTCCGCCGGGGTCGTGTGCTGCCAGGTCTCGAACGCGGTGGCGGCGGCCGTCGCCGCGCGATCGACGTCTTCCGCGCCCGACGCCTGGACCTTCGCGATGATCTTGCCGTCGGCGGGGTTCTCGACGTCGAGCGTCTCGCCGGACGCCGAATCGACCCACTCGCCCCCGATGAACTGCTGATACGTCTTCACGCGCTCGAGCACGTCGGTCATCGGTTGTTCCTCCGGTTCTCGTGGTGGGCACGACTCGCTGGGATGGTCTCGCATCGTACTCCGCAGGCGTGCGTCGTCCCGCCGAGCGGGTCCGTGCGGGCGGACACCACGGTCAGTCAGCGAGCCGGGACGTCGAACTCCGTCCGGAGGGCTGGGATCCGCTCGCGCGCGATGCGCTCGAGGACGCCCGGAGGGGCGTCGTCGGACGGCACGATCGAGAAGTCGGTGAAGCCGAGGGCGCGATGCGAACGGACGAACGACTCGAACCCGTCCTCGCTCGTGACGTGCTCGGCCGCCTCCGTCCAGATCGAACGCCGGACCGTGGCCGGATCACGTCCGGCGTCGCGACACGCCGCGTCGAACGCCGCGACCCGCTCACCGATCGTCGTGGTCACCCCGTCCGTCGCGGTCCCGGCGATCTCCGGGAACGTATCCCACTGGTCCGCGTAGCGAGCCGCCAGCCGGATCATCCGCGGGCGGTGCGCGGCGATGAGCAGCGGGATGCCGGTCCGCTGGAGCGGCTTCGGCTCGAGGGGCGCGTCCTCGACTCGATAGTGCGAACCCTGGTACGTCGTCCGCTGCTCGCGCATCAACGCGGTGAGGATCTCGATCGCCTCTTCGAGTCGGTCCACACGCTCCGCGGGCGGCGGCAGGTCGAGACCGTAGCGGCGATGCTCGTCCACGTGCCAGCCGGCGCCAAGACCGAGGATCAGTCGTCCTTCGCTCACGTGGTCCACGGTCACCGCCTGCTTGGCGAGGAGCGACGGGTGACGGAACGTGTTGCTCGTGACGAGGACGCCGAGGCGGATCTGCTCCGTCCGTGCCGCGATCGCTGCGAGGAGCGTCCACGCTTCGTGCATCGGACGTCCCGGGTCTCCGTCGGTCGGCGTCAGATGATCGACCAACCACGCATGGTCGAAGCCGAGCGCCTCGGCCTCCCGGAATCGCGCCAGGTTCTCGTCCCACGACCGGCCGGCCTGCGACAGGAACAGCCCGAAGCGGACTGGCAGCGCCGCGACGCCACTCATCGAGAACGGACCTGGGGTGACCACGGGACGACGAATCGCTCGGCGGCTCCGACCGCGATGTACAGCGCGAACGACACGACCGCGGTCAGCAGGATGGCCGCAAAAACGAGGTCGGTCCGGAAGCTGTTCTGCGACAGCTTCATCCAGATGCCGAGTCCATCGGTCGCCCCGACGTACTCGCCGAAGATCGCGCCGATGACCGCGTAGACGACGCTGATCCGCAGCCCGGTGAACAGCGACGGGAGCGCAGACGGCCAGCGCAGCTTGCCGAAAGCTTGCCGCGGGGTCGCACCCATCGAGCGCAGCAACGTGGTCGCGGCTGGATCCACTCGGCCGAACCCGTCGAGCAGCGCGACCGTCACCGGAAAGAACGTCACGAGCACCACGATGACGACCTTGGGCAAGAGCCCGAACCCGAACCAGATGACGAACAACGGCGCGATCGCGACGATCGGGATCGTCTGGCTCGTCACGAGAAGCGGCTCGACGGCGCGTCGGACCGGGGCCCACCGATCGAGCGCGATGGCCGTCAGCATCGCGAGAACGACCGACACCGCGCAGCCGGTCAGCGCCTCGACGAGCGTCGGAACGAGGTGGCCGGCGGCGACCTCCCGGGCGTCCCACAGCGAGGTGGCGACACGGGACGGCGCCGGGAGCACGATCGGGTCGAGACCGGCGACGCGGACATATGCCTCCCACGCGAGCAGGAGGACCGCGACGACGATGACCGGCGGTCCCCAGCGACCGGCGGCGCCGGGTGAGCGCGTCATGGCAGGTAGTCGTTCGTGAACAACGCGGCGTAATCGGGCGCCTTGGCCAGGGGCTTCCCGTCCGGACCGGTCAGCAGCCCCTGGT
>JBJMNA010000042.1:0-6718 GCA_045804485.1 Chloroflexota bacterium | reverse complement strand
TGGTCCAGCATGGCGCGGCGATCATGATCAGCGTCCGTCGGGGGCCACGGGAGCTGGAAGCTCAGACCGCCATCAAGCGCGGCTACCTGAACCTGATCCACGCACGCGAGGCGTTCGCCCGACGCGCCCTCGACGCCGAGGAACTGACTGCCGACGACGGCACCACGTCGTCGAGCCGGACCGTCATCTGACCCGTCATACCACACCATGTAGTGGTATCCTGCCCGCATACCACCATCCCTAGTGGTTCGGACGACAGGAGAGCGATGCGCTGCCCCCAATGCGGTGAGCGGGAGACGAGGGTCGTCGACTCGCGAGATCTGGACGACTCGGCGACCATCCGTCGTCGTCGCGAGTGCGCGGCGTGTTCGATGCGGTTCACGACGTACGAGCGAGTCGAGGCTGCTCGGCTCGTCGTCGTCAAGCGCGACGGCACCCGCCAGGAGTTCGATCGCAGCCGGCTCGTGTCGGGCCTTCGGAAAGCGCTCACCAGGCGTCCCGTACCGGATGGTGCTGCCGAGGCGGCCGCCGACGCCATCGAGGCCGAGCTTCGTGCCGCGGGTGTCACGGAGATCCCTTCGTCGCGCATCGGCGCGCTGGCCATGGAGCAGCTCCGCGGCATCGACCAGATCGCGTACATCCGGTTCGCCAGCGTCTACCAGAGCTTCGAGGACCTCGAGGCGCTCAAGCGCGAGGTCGACACGCTGTTCGCGGAGCGCGGCGACATCATCACTGTGGACGTCCGTCCGAAGTCGCCCGCGCGGTGACATCGGGCGCTCAGGGAAAAGGCGTCCTGCCGAGACAGGACCTTCGGGCACTCGTCGCCGACGGCCGTATCTCGTCGCCGGCGGGCATCCCGGACGGCAACATCCAGCCGGCCAGCCTTGACCTGACGCTCGGGGACGTCGCCTATAGGCTCCGCTGCAGCTTCTTGCCCGGAACGAGCCGTGTCCGGGACAAGCTGCGCGAATACGGCATGGGCGAGCTCGACCTCACCGACGATGGCGCGGTCCTCGAGCAGAACCGGCCCTACCTGATCCCGCTGCGCGAACGACTCGACCTGCCGGCCGGCATCCGTGGCCGGACCAACCCGAGAAGCTCGACCGGCCGGCTCGACGTCTTCACCCGGGTCATCACCGACCATGGGGGCCATTTCGACGAAGTCCGCGAGGGCTACGAGGGAGAGCTCTTCCTCGAGGTCGTGCCGATGTCGTTCACAGTGAAGGTGCGCTCCGGGATCACGCTCAATCAGCTCCGGCTCATGTCCGGCGTCGCACGGCTGACGGACGCGGAGCTGCTCGAGCTCAGCGAGCACGATCCGATCATCTATCCCGGCGCGTCGTCCGAACCCGGCGACCGGGCGGTCGTCTCTGACGGGCTCTTCCTGAGCGTCGACCTCGCCGGTCGTTCGTTCGTCGGATACCGCGCCAAGAAGAGCACGGGCCTGCTCGATCTCGATCTCAAGAATGCCTACGAGGTCGGCGATTACTGGGAGAGGGTCGAGCCCGCCGCCGGGAAGCTGATCCTGGGCGCCGGTGAGTTCTATCTCCTCGTGTCGCGGGAGAGGGTCCGGATCCCGCCGGACTATGCTGCCGAGATGGCGGCCTACGACCCGACCAGCGGCGAGCTGCGCACCCACTACGCGGGTTTCTTCGACCCTGGGTTCGGGGACGTCTCCGACGGGCCACCCGGCACACCGGCCGTTCTGGAGGTGCGTGCCCACGACGTCCCGTTCTCGCTCGAGCACGGCCAGCGGCTGTGCAAGCTGACCTTCGAACGAATGGCGTCCCGGCCGGATGAGCTCTACGGCGAGGGGATCGGTTCCCGCTACCAGCGCCAGGGACTGGCGCTCGGTCGCCAGTTCCGCGCCGAGCGGATGGGCGTGCCACGCGCGGGCCCCCGCGAGAAGACGACCCAGACGCCACTCCCACTCGTGTCCGACTCGAAGGTCGAGCCGCTCCCCGTGATCGCTCGGGAATAGGCGCCATGGCGATGAACGACGCAGTCGACTGGGCGCTCGATCTCGGTGGCGGCGTCCGCGTTGCGCTCATCCAGGCCGGGAGCTTCTGGTCGGACGCCGGGACGCTGTTCGGTCCCGTGCCGTGGGTCATGTGGGGCGGCCTCGTGGAGGGTGAGATCGACGGGTCGCGCCGGATCCACCAGGCGCTCAATTGCCTGCTCATCGACACGAAGTCCGGGCGCGGCCTGGTCGAGACCGGGATCGGCGAGCGCGTGGACGAGAAAACGCGGTCGATGCGCGCGTACGACGGCCCATGGATCGCGCAGGCGCTCGAGAACGCCAACTTCCTGCCTGAGACCGTCAACGTCGTAGCGATGAGTCATCTCCATTTCGACCACGCCGGCGGGCTCCTCCGGGCCGACGGAGAGAAGACCTTCAAGCACGCCAAGATCGTCGCCCAGAAGTCGGAATGGGAGAACGCGCTCGGTGGCAACCCGCGGCTGGTGGCGTCCTACGTCCAGGCAGAGCTCGAGCTCGTCGAGGCCTGGGGCAAGCAGGGCTGGGTGGACGGCGAGAACGAGATCCTGCCGGGCGTCACCGTCGTCCCGACCGGCGGCCATTCGGCCGGGCACCAGGCCGTCGTCATCCGGGGTGACGGGCCAGGCGCGCGAACGGTGGCGTTCTTCGGCGATCTGATGATGCGGCCGTGGTCGGCGAACCCGCGGTGGGTGACGGCCTTCGACGACTTCCCGCTCGAATCGGTCGCCAAGAAGACGGAGCTGTTCGCGCAAGCCGTCGAGGAGGACTGGGTCATCGTGCTGTCGCACGAGCCGACGCACCCGGTCGGGCGGCTCGTGCTCGAACGCGAGCGATTCCGCTACGACCCGGTGTAGGCTTCGGTCATGACGGGGGACCCAGACCGCAGACGACGCCGCCGGCCGCTCCTCGGCACGATCCTGGCATTGGCGGCGCTCGCGCTGATGGCCGTCGTCCCGGGTGGGGCAGGCGCTGCTGCGTTCGGCATCGCGATGGCCCCGATCGTGTCCGGCCTTGAGCCTCTGACCCAGGTCACCAATGCGAACGACGGCACGAACCGGCTGTTCGTCGTCGAGCAGCGCGGCACGATCCGGGCGGTCAAGGACGGTGTCATCCAGCCCGGGTTCTTCATCGACATCCGCGACCGGGTCGAGGACGGCGGCGAGCGCGGCCTGCTCGGGATCGCATTCCATCCGTCGTTCAAGACGAATAGGTACGTCTACCTCTACTACACGCGCAATGGCGGGGACGTCGTCGTGTCGAGGTTCAAGACGAACATCAGCCGGACGCACGCGTACGAAACGACCGAGCGTCCGCTTCTGCTCATCGAGCACAGCGCGCAGGGCAACCACAACGGCGGCGCGCTCGGCTTCAGCCCGATCGACCACGACCTCTACATCGGCGTGGGCGATGGTGGCGGTGCGGGCGATCCCGAGAACGATGCTCAGAAGAAGACCAACTTCCTCGGCAAGATCCTGCGGATCAACGTCAATGGCTCCGGGTCGGGCCGGTACGGCCACTACTCGATCCCGCGAAGTAATCCGTTCTACGGCTCCAAGCCCGGGCTCGGCGAGATCTGGGCGTACGGCCTCCGGAATCCGTGGCGCCTCTCGTTCGACCGTGGGACGGGAAAGCTGTTCATCGCGGACGTCGGCCAGGGCCAATGGGAGGAGGTCGATCGCGAGAAGGTGGGCATCGCGGGCGGCCGCAACTACGGCTGGCACGTGTTGGAGGGCATGCACTGCTACACGGGAACTCGGTGCCCGCTGACGGGTGACACGCTGCCGAACGTCGAGTACTCGCACGATGGCGGGAATTGCGCGATCACCGGCGGATACGTCTATCGAGGTCCGACGCAGGCCGCGCTGCGTGGGCTCTACGTGTTTGCCGACTGGTGCAGCGGCCGGGTCTGGACGGTGCCGTACGACGGTCCGGCGGTGAACCAGCCGGAGACGCTCCGCGCGGACACCGCTCTGCAGATCACGTCATTCGGTGAGTCGGAGAACGGCGAGCTGTACGCGGTGACGAGCGACGGCGGTCTCTACCAGGCCCTGGCGAACTAGCTCTTCGGCAGGATCGCCTCGATCTGTGCGGTCGCCCCCGCCTCGTCAAGGGGCGCTCCCACGATCGAACGGATGACTCCATTCGGGTCGATGAAGACCTGGGTCGGAAGGCCGTACGCCTTGTACGCGTGGAAGATCTTGCCTGAGCCATCGAAGCCGATCGTGTACGGGAGTTGGTAGCGCGTGGCGTACGCCTTGACGTCGGCCGGTGACGTCTCCTGGACGCTGATCGCGACGACCTCAAGACCGCGGTCCTTGTAGCGCGTGGCCAGGTCGCGCAGGATCGGCACCTCGGACTGGCACGGCGGGCACCAGGTCGTCCAGAAGTTGACCCAGACGGCCTTGCCCTTCAGGTCCGCAAGGCGGATCGGGTTGCCGTCGAGGTCGTTCAGCTGGTAGGACGAGCCGTCATCGCCGGCGACCGCGAATTCGGGTGCCGTGGCGCCGACCTTGAGGCCGATCGGCGGCGGCGACGACAGGAGATAGGCCGTCGCGCGCGGATCGACCGTGCCTGGCCCGGTGGCAGTCGTGCCGAGCGGCGTGGTGACGCCGACGAGGATGATCGCGAGCGCGATCACGGCCGCGAAGGCGAACACCAGCTGACGCCCGCTGAACGGGCCGATGACTCCGTGGCGTTCCTTCTTGTGGTTGAACTCCGGCCGGTCCGTCATCAGATGGCGGTATTGAAATTGAAGTAGCGCGGCAGCAGGACGAGCCAGTCGAAGACCATCGCGACGCCGATGAGGACGACGAGAAGCCCGCCGATGAGCGAGACTGTCTTGCCGTGTCGGACGAGCGGCGCCATGACTCGCGGCGCGCGGTCGAAGACGGCCGCGAGGATGAGGAACGGCAGGCCGAGTCCGATCGTGTAGGCGACGAGGAGGATCGCCCCCTGGAGCGCGGTCGACGACGTCGCGGCGAGCGTCAGGATCCCGCCGAGGATGATCCCGATGCAGGGGCTCCAGCCGATCGCGAAGATCGCACCGAGCCCGAACGAGGCGAACCAGCCACCGCGCGAGCTGACGACGTGCCCACCGATGCGGTCACCGACGGTCGGTGCCTCCGAACCCGACCCGAATGACGTCGTGCCGGTCGCCGTGGCGAGGGAACTCGCGGCACCGGCGTCGAGCGGGCGCCACGTCCGGCTGAGGACTGGGATGTCGAGGAGTCCGGCAAGGTCGAGGCCCAGGACGATCAGGACGATGCCGCCGACGGTCCGGAGCGCCGGCAGATAGTCGACGAGCGGACCGGCCGCGAACGTCGCGGTGATGCCAAGGACGGTGAAAACCGCTCCGAACCCGGCCACGTACGCCAGCGCGTGCCTCACGGCGAGCCAGCGCGACGGTCGTGCGCCGGGCGCAGCACCCGCGACCGCGATGGCGGTCAGTTGCCCGAGATAGGCAGGCACGAGCGGCAGGACGCACGGCGACAGGAAGCTGATCACGCCAGCCGCGAGGGCGACGAGGATCGTGAGGTTCGTGCCGTCCATCGTGCGGTCGCCGTCGCCCGGTCAGCCGTCGAGGACGTCGGCGAGGAGACGCCGGAGCTTCGCCGGACTCGTGGCGAACTCGAGGCGTTGGTCCGCGAGGACGACGACCGGGATCGATGGGAAGTAGGTGCGTTCCCAATCGGGATCGGTCTCGATATCCCGTTCGACCAGGTTCGGGTTCGGGCGCCCCGTGGCGGCGCGCTCCGCGAACAGGACCCCGAGCGCGTCGCGCGCCTCGTCGCACAGGTGGCAGCCCGCGCGTGAGTAGAGGAACAGGTCGGGGAGGGGAGCGTGGTGCATCTCGGCTCGGATTGTATGGGAGGCCCGCGAAAAGCCGGTCCCGTCGGATCGAGGGGCAGGGACGGACGTTGACGTGCGCGCCTGAACCGTCACGATGGCAGCGTGAGCGACCAACCCAGACGTGCGCCGTTCTCTCGGCTCGACCCGATCAATTGGCCGGCAGGAACAGGGATCGCCCTCTTCATTGCCTGGGCCGCGTTTGCCGTCGTGACCGGCCTGTGGGCCACCGTGCTGCTCTGCACCGTGCTTCCCGCCGGGCTGGCCCTGTTCTTGATCGCCGAACGGTATCCCTGGCGTGTCGTCCTGCTCCTAGTCGTGCCGCTCGCCATCCTCACGATCGTCGCCCAGGTCTTGGCCACCTGGCCCGTTGCACCGACGTGGCTGGCCTTTGCCATCTACGTGCTGGCCTGCGGCATTTTCTCGTTCGTCCTGTTGGCCCCGGATCGCGATGAATGGGTCGCGCGGTTGCCCGTCTGGTTCCTCGGCGAAGCGTTCGACGCGCGCCTGGCGTGGCCCCGCTTCGAACACTCGCTCGTCGCGGCAAACGCATCCGTCCGACAGCTCGATGCGGTCGAGACTGACAGCGAACCGGAGAGGGTCATCGATCGGCTCGCTGAGGAGGCGCGGGTAGCAGCACGCCGCGGCGGGATCTGGCAGGACGCATGGGCCGCGCTCGCGACCTGGTTGGAGGAGCTTCACGAGGTCGCGCGCCCGACTCCGGCACCCGACCAGGCTCGGCGGATCCACGAGCTGCTTGCCGATCTCGACGGTGCGCACATGCTGGCTCTCGAACGGACCGGTGCGATCGATCCCGGAGGATGACGACACGTCGCCGCGAGCGAGGTCAGTCCATGGGCGCGTGTACGATGG
>JBJMNA010000041.1:0-5199 GCA_045804485.1 Chloroflexota bacterium | reverse complement strand
ATCGTCGAACGCGTAGTGCTCGATGACTGTCGTGCCCGTCGCTTCGGCGTCTCGCAGGCGCGCCTGCATCTGTGCGAGCCGATCGCCGTGATCGACCACGGTGAGGATCGTGGGATCACGGCGCAGGAGCGCCTGGTTCTCGAGCTCGAGGTTCTCGGCGAGGACGACGAGGATGCCCTGCGCGATCGAGGCTTTGGTGGATTCGTCCCAGGCCGGGACGTCGACCGCGATGGCCGGCAGCGTCCCGGGATCGATCGCGTGCGGGACCGTGTCGAGCACTTCTCCGGTCCCCGCCGACACGACGCCGCGAGCGGGGCTGCCGGCAGCGACGATCCCGACGCCGAGGACGAGCACCGCGGCGAGCGTCAGCGCCACGCCGACCGCGCCGCGGAGGGCTCCTCGGCCGCCGTCGCCGAGCGTTAGTCGCCGGGCGAAACGGCCCACCTCGTCGGCACCCGATCGCGGCTCCGGAAGCAGCCGGTCGAGCAGCGGTCGCGCGGCGCAGATGACGACGAGCCCGGAGAGGAGCGCCACCTTGGTGTTGAACTCGTTCGTCTGGGGAGCGATCAGGAGTGTGCTCGCGATCGCGACCAGCAGCCCGAACACGATCCGCCCGACACGACCGGTCGGGACCGTCTTCGGGTCGGTGATCATGAAGAACAGGAAGATGAGGACCTCGGGGGAGGTGACGATGACGCGCCAGAAGTCCGTGCCGCAGACCGGCGAGAACGCCCAGTTGGCGACCATGCAGTGGCCGGAGACGGCGAGGATCCCCATCCCGATCGCGAGTGACACCCAGAACGTGGCGGCGAGACCGAGCAGGCGCAGCCGCCTCGTGATGAGCAGACCGCCGGCGATGATGACGGTATAGGCGGCGAGCATCCACGGTCCGAGCGGGGCCCACCAGAAGTCGAGCGGCTCGATCCGGCTGCTGCCCAGCACGATGAACGCGACGACGAGTCCAAGGTTGGACGGGTTGAAGACGTGAGAGCCGCGGTACT
The DNA here is from genome assembly GCA_045804485.1 of Chloroflexota bacterium. Taxonomy (GTDB): domain Bacteria; phylum Chloroflexota; class Limnocylindria; order Limnocylindrales; family CSP1-4; genus SPCO01. The sequence goes on along the minus strand of JBJMNA010000041.1, from coordinate 4,198 downwards.
TGATGACGTACTTCGAGATTAGGGACAGGCCCGCGACGGCCGCGAAGATGTACCAGCCGTACGTGCTCCACGGCTGATCGACGGGCGTCCCGACGACGCGCAGGATGAGTGCGACACCGCTGCCGGTGAGCATCGCGCTGGCCGGCCAGACGATGGCGCGGCTGCCCCGGAAGGTCAGTGCGATCTCGATGACAGCGCAGGTCAGGATCGCGGCGAGGATCTGCGGGATGCTGACCCGGAACCCGAGGACCGTCTGGCCGAGGACGTGGATCGTGATGATGACGGCGGCGACGTGAAGGCGCGGGTCGCGCGAATTCGGCAGGACCAGGGGATAGGTACTGGCGCCCAGCGTGAGCGTCCGGCTCGTCACAGCGTCTCCTGAGCGGGGTCCGATCGGGCCCGGCGTGGCCGGTCGATCCAGCGGCGACGATATCAGGTGACCCCCGAAATGGTCCCGGCGCGCGTCCTCAACTGTAAGGCGACTGTGAGACTTCGCGGCGCCGGTCGGGCTGTCAGCGACCTCCGGCCTCATGGATACTCGCCGCGGAGGATTCATGCCACCGACACTGGTCACGAACCCCGCCGACGACGAGACCTTCGCGAAAGTCGCGGCACGTTTCGTTGCCGACGGCATCGATGGGATCGACGAGTTCGAACGGCGCCTGCGGGAGGTCTACCCGTCGGCTGCCGTCCACGCGCGCCTTCTTTCAGGTGAAACCGTCATCATCTGGTACGTCTACCGCGATGGGCGGTGGACCGGGGGGCGACGAGGTGGCGATGATGGGTGACCCGAAGGACGACCTTCGCGCGACGAACGAATCGATCCGTCACGATGCGGCTCAGGTCGACGCACTCGAGAAGGAGAAGGCGTCCCTCGATCCGAAGGACCCTCGCGTCGAGGTCATCTCCAAGCACGTCGAGACCGTCATCGACGCCATGCAGGACAAGGCCGCGGCTGAGACATCCCTCGTCGGGGAGATCGACGCGACCGCCTAAAGCGGGGATCGCGCCGCGCGGCAACGCGAGGAGAAGGAGAGTGCTGGCTGGCGCGCCAGGATTCGAACCTGGAACCCCCTGATCCAGAGTCAGGTGCCATACCGTTAGGCCACGCGCCAGCGGTGCCCTCACGGGCGGCAAGAGTCTACCGCGGGTTGCGACCGGCGTCAGGAGCGTCCCTGGGCCTGGAGCTTCGCCCAGGTGTCCTTGAGCGTCAGCGTCCGGTTGAACACAGGATGGTCCCGTGTCGAATCGGGGTCGCGGCTGAAGTAGCCGAGACGCTCGAACTGGACCGTCTCCCCGACGGCGCCGCCCCCGAGCGACGGCTCCACGACGGCTCGGGTGATCACCCTCTCGGAGTCCGGGTTGAGGTCGTGGAACAACTCGCGGCCATCGGCGCCTGGGAACGGGTCGGAGAAGAGGTGGTCATACAACCGCACCTCGGCCGGCACGGCGTTCGCGGCCGGTACCCAATGCAGAGTGGCCTTGGGGCGGCGCCCGTCGGGCGAGTCGCCGCCGCGGGTTGCCGGGTCGTAGGTGCAGCGCAGCTCCGTGACGACTCCCGCCGCGTCCTTGACGACGTCCCTGCAGGTGATGAAATACGCCGACCGCAGACGCACCTCGCGCCCCGGCGCCAGCCTGAAGAACTTCGGCGGCGGCTCTTCGAGGAAGTCCTCGCGCTCGATCCACAGCTCACGCCCGAAGGGCACGGTCCGTGTCCCGGCGGCTGGGTCCTCGGGGTTGTTGACGACGTCCATCTCCTCGGCCTCGCCGTCCGGATAGTTCTCGATGACGACCTTGAGTGGGTCGAGGACGCCGAATCGGCGCGGCGCGGTCCGGTTGAGGACGTCGCGGATGGCGTGCTCGAGCTGTCCGATCTCGATGACGCTGTCGGCCTTCGAGACGCCGATCGTCGTCGCGAACTCGCGGATCCCATCAGCCGGGTAGCCGCGGCGCCGCATGCCGGAGATCGTCGGCATCCGGGGGTCGTCCCAGCCCTTGACGTGGCCGTCGGCGACGAGCTGGCGGAGGACGCGCTTGGACATGACCGTGTGCGTCAGGTTGAGGCGCGCGAACTCGTACTGGTGCGGACGCGATGGGACGGGCAGCGACTCGATGAGCCAGTCGTAGAGCGGGCGGTGGCTTTCGAATTCGAGCGTGCAGATCGAGTGCGTCACGCCCTCGATCGCGTCCGACTGGCCGTGGGCGAAGTCGTAGGTCGGATAGATGCACCACGCGTCCCCCGTCCGCGGATGTCGGGCGTGGACGATCCGGTAGAGGACGGGGTCCCGAAGGTTGATGTTCGGGGACGCCATGTCGATCCGGGCGCGAAGGACGCGCGCGCCGGTCGGGAATTCGCCACGGCGCATCCGCTCGAAGAGGTCGATGTTCTCCTCGAGCGGCCGGTCCCGCCAGGGGCTGTCGCGTCCGGGCTCGGTCAGCGTTCCGCGGTGCTCGCGGATCTCGTCGGCTGACAGGTCGTCGACATAGGCCTTGCCGGCGCGGACGAGGTCGATCGCCCAGTCGTAGAGCTGCTCGAAGTAGTCCGACGCGAAGTGGAGGTGATCACCCCAGTCGAAGCCCAGCCACCGGACATCGGCCTCGATCGCGTCGATGTACTCCTGCTCCTCTCGTGTCGGGTTCGTGTCGTCGAACCGGAGGTTGCAGCGGCCACCGAACTCCGACGCGATGCCGAAGTTGAGGCAGATCGCCTTCGCATGCCCGATGTGGAGGTAGCCGTTCGGCTCCGGCGGGAAGCGCGTGACGACGGTCTGGACGCGACCCTCGCGAAGGTCGCCCGCAACGATGTCGCGGATGAAGTCGGTCCGCTCGGGGATCGCGGTGGTGTCGATGCTCACGTGGCGGCGGCTCCCAGGATCGGTCGCCGAACACGCGCGACGGCGCTCGGCAGCCCGGAGTCTAGCGCGGCCCGCGCTGCATGCTCGGGTGCCCGAGAGCAAGTGGCTGGCGAGGAAGGATTCGAACCTTCGATCTCCTGATCCAGAGTCAGGCGCCTTACCGCTTGGCCACTCGCCAGTGGAGCGGCGGATTGTACCGCCCGGCGAGCGGAGTGGCCTTCCTGCGCTGCGACACGGGTCCATCTCGGACGGTACGTTCGGGTGGGCTGGCAGGGCTTCCACCCGATGCGATGATGGGCCCGATGCCGGCCCCGCGATTGAGACTCCTCGCGCTCCTCGTGGCCTGTGCGCTCGCGACCGCTCTCGCTGCGACCGTGGTCTCTGCCTCGTCACTTCCGTCGTGCAAGGTCGCCGACACCCTGACGGCGCAGCGCTCGTACGCCGCGTGGAGCCGCACGGTCCTCGACACGCGGTACCGGCTGCCGAGCACCTACAGACCGGTCGACCTGCGCTCGACCGCGAACGCCGGGCTGAACGGCAGTAACACCGTCCGATCGTTCGTCATCGCCGACCTCCGCGCGATGGCTGCGGCGGCGCGAAGGGCGGGCGCGAGGCTCGCCGTGCAATCCGCGTTCCGCAGCTACGCCACGCAACGGTCGACTTTCGCGTATTGGACCCAGGTCTCTGGCTATGCCGCGGCGGTGCGTTCGAGCGCACGGGCCGGCCACAGCGAGCACCAGCTCGGCACGACGATCGACTTCAGGAGCTATGGCGGCTCCGCGCCGTGGTACTACTCGGACTGGGGAAAGACCAAGGCGGGAGCCTGGTTGCGGGCCAACGCCTGGAAGTACGGCTTTGTGATGTCGTACCCGAAGGGCAAGTCGAGCGTCACCTGCTACGCCTACGAACCATGGCATTTCCGCTACGTCGGCCGGGCCAAGGCGTCCCACGTCAGGGCCAGTGGGCTGACCCTCCGGGAATATCTCTGGCGCGAGCAGTCCGCGCCGCCACCGCCGCCACCGACCCCGAGCCCGACGCCCGCGGAACCGAGCCCGTCGTCGGAGCCGACACCGGTCGAGCCGAGCCCGTCCGCCGCGACGACGCCGGAGCCGCCGCCGGAGGCGAGCCCGGGGGCCTGAGCGCCGTCACCGGATCGTGATCGTCGTCGCGCCCGTGAGGGCGGCCCGGTTCGGCGCGAACGGCGACTCCGCGATCGCGCTCTCCCAGGTGTACGTCCCGGTCGCGATGACCCGTGCGACGTAGTGCAGCCGAACCTTTCCGCCGCCGGATCGTGGCTCCGCGCAGAAGACGACACGCTGGCCGACCTCGGCGTAGGGGTACGT
>JBJMNA010000040.1:0-8326 GCA_045804485.1 Chloroflexota bacterium | reverse complement strand
GGCCAGGTCCTGGCCAAGGCGGGCTCGGTCAAGCCCCACACCAAGTTCACCGCACAGGTCTACGTCCTGACCAAGGAGGAGGGCGGCCGCCATACCCCCTTCTACAACGGCTACCGGCCGCAGTTCTACCTGCGCACGACCGACGTCACCGGGGCCATCGGGCTGCCCGAGGGCGCCGAGATGATCATGCCCGGCGACAACGTCGAGATGAGCGTCGAGCTCATCACCCCGATCGCCATCGAGATCGGCCAGCGCTTCGCCATCCGCGAGGGTGGCCGGACCGTCGGTGCCGGCGCCATCGTCAGCATCGTCGAGTAGGGACGACATGGCGAAGCAGCGGATCAGGATCCGCCTCAAGGCTTATGACCACCGACTGCTCGATCAGTCGGCGGCCCAGATCGTCGAGACGGCGCAGCGCACCGGCGCGGACGTCGTCGGTCCGGTGCCGCTCCCGACACGGATCGAGAAATTCACCGTGCTCCGTTCTCCGTTCATCGACAAGGACAGCCGTGAGCAGTTCGAGATCCGAACGCACAAGCGCCTGGTCGACATCCTGGACCCGTCCTCGAAGACGGTCGATGCCCTCATGAGGCTGTCTCTGGCAGCCGGCGTGGACATCGAGATCAAGATGTGATGACGGCCACTGATATCGGCCTGATCGGCCGCAAGGTCGGGATGACGCAGGTCTTCCAGGATGACGGCACCATGGTGGCGGTCTCGGTCCTCGCGATCGAGCCGAACACCGTGACGCGCCTCCGGACCGCTGCGCAGGACGGCTACACCGCGGTCCAGCTCGGGACGGGCGTCGTCAAGAAGCTGTCGAAGCCGGAGGCGGGCCAGCTCAAGGACCTGCCCAAGGTCTCGACGATCCGCGAGTTCCGCGTCGACAGCGTCGATGGCGTCAGCGTCGGCCAGACGTTCGCGCTCGGCGACCTGTTCGCCGCGGGCGATCTCGTCGACGTCACCGGCGTCTCGAAGGGCAAGGGCTTCGCCGGCCACATCAAGCGCCATAACTTCCATCGCGGGCCCAAGACGCACGGCTCCGACCATCACCGCGCGCCCGGATCGATCGGGCCAGGCACCACGCCCGGCCGTGTCTACCGCGGCCTGAAGATGGCCGGCCACATGGGCGACGAGCGCGTGACCATCAAGAAGGTCCGCGTCGTCCGTGCCGATCCCGAACGCAATCTGCTGCTGGTCAAGGGGAGCCTTCCCGGCGCCCGCGGTGGCTTGATCCTCGTGAAGAAGGCCTGACCGATGCCGCAGATCGACGTCTTCGACCGGACCGGCGCGACCGTCGGCAGCGTGGAGCTCAGTGACGAGCTCTTCGCGGCCCCGGTCAACGCTGCCGTCCTCCACCAGGTCGTTACCGCCCAGCTGGCGGGCCGGCGAACCGGGACCAGCGACACCAAGACCCGTGGCGAGATCCGCGGCGGCGGCAAGAAGCCGTACCGCCAGAAGGGCACCGGCCGCGCGCGCCAGGGCACCGTCAGTGCCCCGCACTACCGCGGCGGCGGCGTCGTCTTCGGGCCGCATCCGCGCTCCTACGAGCAGCGGCTGCCGCGCAAGATGAAGCGCCTCGCGCTTCGTGGTGCGCTGACGGCGAAGCTCGGCGATGAGGCGATCAAGGTCATCGACACGTTCGGCCTCGACGCGATCCGCACGAAGGATCTCGTCGGCGTCCTCGGCGCGCTCCAGGCGACGGGCCGCGTGCTCGTGGTCGCCCCGGGTCGCGACGAGAAGCTCGAGCTCTCCGCCCGCAACCTGCCGACCGTCGAGATCATCCTGGCCGACTCGCTCAACGTGGTCGACCTGTTGAACGCGGACGTCGTGCTCATCGAGCAGCCGTCCCTCGCGCGCATGCAGGAGGTCTACGCATGAGCGTCCTGACCGCCCCCGAGGTGATCATCCGCCCGGTGATCAGCGAGAAATCGATCGACGAGTCCGGTCGCGGCAAGTACACGTTCGCGGTCCATGACCATGCGAACAAGATCCAGATCAAGGCCGCGATCGAGGAGCTCTACAAGAAGGAGAACGTGACCGTCGTCTCGGTCAACGTGCTCACGACGAAGTCCAAGGAAAAGCGCCGCGGGAACCGCCGCGGCCAGACCATCGGCCACACCACGCCCTGGCGCAAGGCGATCGTCACCCTCGCGCCGGGCCAGAAGATCGAATTCTTCGAGGGGGTCTGACGATGCCGCTTCGCAGCTATAAGGCCACCTCGCCGGGGCTCCGGCAGATGACTCGCTCGACCTTCGAGGAGATCACCACCAAGGAGCCGTACAAGCCCCTGCTCGAGTCGCAGATCCGTGGCTCCGGCCGCAACAACCAGGGCCGGATGACCGTGCGCCATCGCGGCGGCGGCGAGAAGCAGCACTACCGCAGGATCGACTTCAAGCGGGATAAGGCCGACGTGCCCGCCCGCCTGGCGACGATCGAGTACGACCCGAATCGCTCGGCTCGGATCGGCCTGCTTCACTACCGCGACGGCGAGAAGCGCTACATGCTCCTGCCGCACGGTCTGAGGGTCGGTGACGTCGTCGTCGCTGGTGCGTCGGCCGAGGCGCGGGTCGGCAACGCGCTGCCGCTCGCGAACATCCCGCTCGGGACGACCATCCACAACATCGAGCTCGTCCCCGGCAAGGGCGGCCAGATCGTCCGGTCAGCCGGCACGGCCGCCCAGCTCCTGGCGAAGGAGGGCGATTTTGCGACCGTCCGCCTGCCGTCCGGCGAGATGCGGCGGGTCCCGATGCGCTGCATGGCGACCGTCGGGCAGGTCAGCAACCTCGACCACGACAACGAGAACCTTGGCAAGGCCGGCCGCGCCCGGCACATGGGCCAGCGCCCGGAGGTCCGCGGCGTCGTCATGAACCCGCGCGACCATCCGCATGGCGGTGGCGAAGGCAAGTCCCCGACGGGGATGCCGCCGAAGACCCCGTGGGGCAAGCCTGCCATGGGCTATCGCACCCGACGGTCCAAGACGACCGGACGACTCATCGTCCGCTCGCGGCATCGCAAGTAGCAGGGGAGGAGGACACCGATGTCACGCTCGATCAAGAAGGGCCCGTTCGTCGAGGCCCGCCTCCTCGGCCGCATCGAGGAGATGAACAAGCGCAACGAGAAGAAGGTCGTCAAGTCGTGGTCGCGCGCGTCCGTGATCTTCCCGACCTTCATCGGACACACGATCGCCGTCTACAACGGCAAGAAGCACATCCCGGTCTACGTGACCGAGAACATGGTCGGCCATCGGCTCGGTGAGTTCAGCCCGACCCGCAACTACCGCGGGCACGGCAAGCACACCGACCGCTCGACGGCGCTGAAGTAGGCCGATGATGCGTGTCTCCGCCACCGCCAAGTACCTCCGGGCCTCGACCCGCAAGACCCGCCTCGTGACCGAGGCGATCAAGGGCAAGCAGGTCGAGGAAGCGGCTGCGCTCCTGCGGTTCATGCCGCAGAAGGCCGCCGCCGACGTCGCGCGCGTCCTCAAGAGCGCGACCGCCAATGCCGAGAACAACCACAACCTGTCCGCCGAGGACCTGTACATCGTCGACGCCATCGCCAACGAGGGCCCGACGATCAAGCGGTTCCAGCCGCGGGCACAGGGTCGGGCGTTCCCGATCCACAAGCCAATGACCCACATCACGATCGTCGTCGCGGACCAGGAGGCCTGAGTTGGGACACAAGGTCCATCCGTACGGCTTCCGCCTGGGTGTCTCGCGCACCTGGACCGCGAAGTGGTACGCGGATAACAAGGAATACACGTCCTCCCTCCAGGAGGACATCAAGATCCGGCAGCTGATCGACAAGCGGCTGGCGAACGCCAGCGTCAGCGGCGTGGAGATCGAGCGTGGCATCAACCACGTCACGGTCACCATCCACACGGCCAAGCCGGGCATCGTCATCGGCAAAGGCGGCGCCAACGTCGAGATCCTGCGCCAGCAGATCGGTGCCCTCACCAGCCGCAAGGTCAAGCTCGAGATCAAGGAGATCCGTCAGCCGGAACTGGACGCCTACCTCGTGGCGATGAACATCGCCGGCCAGCTCAGCCGCCGCATCGCGTTCAAGAAGGCGATGAAGCAGGCCATCCAGCGGTCGATGAAGGCGGGCGCCAAGGGCGTCAAGATCGCCGTCGCCGGCCGCCTCGGTGGCTCGGAGATGGGCCGTCGCGAATGGGACAAGGAAGGCCGTATCCCGCTGGGCACGCTGCGTGCCGACATCAGCTACGGCCAGGTCCACGCGCACACGACGTACGGCCGCATCGGCGTCAAGGTCTGGATCTACCGCGGCGACATCACGCCCGAGCGCGCCGCGCGCGACGCGGGTGTCCCGGCCCAGATCGGGCAGGGGGTCTGACCGATGTTGATGCCGAAGCGCGTCAAGCACCGCAAGGTCATGCGTGGCCGCATGTCCGGGGTCGCCAAGGGCGGGTACAACGTCGCCTTCGGTGAGTACGGCCTCGCGACGCAGGAACCCGCCTGGATCACCAGCCGCCAGATCGAGGCCGCCCGGCGCGCGATGACCCGCTCGGTCAAGCGTGGCGGCAAGATCTGGATCCGGGTCTTCCCGGACAAGCCCGCGACCAAGAAGCCGGCCGAGACCCGGATGGGCTCCGGCAAGGGCGCGCCCGACCATTGGGTCGCGGTCGTGAAGCCCGGCCGGATCCTCTTCGAGATGGCCGGCGTCGACCACGAGTCCGCGATCGAGGCGATGCGCCTCGCCAGCCACAAGCTGCCTGTCCAGACCCGGGTCGTCCTCCGCGAGTCGGCCAAGGAGGCGAACTGATGGACATCGAGAAGGTTCGCCAGCTGTCCGACGGTGAGCTTGACGCCGCCCTCAAGGAAGCGAAGCAGGACCTGTGGGGAGCGCGTTTCGCGCTGTCCACCCGACAACTCAAGGACTACAGCACGATCCCGCAGACGCGGCGAACGATCGCGCGGATCCTGACCGTCCAGCGCGAGCGGGCGGCTCGCACTGGCGCGGCGCGGGAGATCACGCGATGACAGGAGCGACGACCCAGGTGCAAGGCAAGCGCAAAACCAAGGTGGGGCGCGTCGTGAGCGACCGGATGGACAAGACGATCGTCGTGTCCGTCGAGCGGCTCGCGCGCCACCGACTCTACAAGCGGGTCGTCCGCTTGAGCACGAAGTTCAAGGCGCACGACGAGGAGAACGAGGCTCGCATCGGCGACACCGTTCTCATCGAAGAGTCGCGCCCACTGTCAGCGACGAAGCGCTGGCGGCTGGTCTCTGTCGTCGCGCACGCCGGCGACCACGGGCTGCCCGGCGACGTCGTCGTCACCGACGAGATCGCGACCGACGAGGCGATCCACGCAGCTGCCCACCCGGGCCGCTCGCATGACACCGACGCCGACGCCGAGACCGGGACCGATGCGGCCGCCGAAGAGGCGACAGCGTGATCCAGTCGCAGACCCGCCTCAAGGTGGCCGACAACACGGGCGCCCGGACGATCCAGTGCATCCGCGTGATGGGCCGCTCGCTCAAGACCGAGGCCGGCGTCGGCGACGTCATCGTCGCCAGCGTGAAGCAGGCGATCCCGAACGCCGCCGTGAAGAAGGGCGACGTCGTGCGTGCCGTCATCGTCCGGACCGCCAAGGAATATGGCCGGCCCGACGGCAGCTACATCCGGTTCGACGAGAACGCGGCCGTCCTCATCAACAACCAGGGCAACCCCCGCGGGACGCGGATCTTCGGCCCGGTGGCGCGCGAGCTGCGCGACCGGAACTACATGAAGATCGTCTCGCTCGCCCCGGAGGTGCTGTGATGGCAGTCCGTTCGGCGCCGCCCAGGGCGCCCAAGGTGCCCGAGATCCGCAAGGGCGACACGGTCGTCGTGCTCGCCGGCAAGGATGCCGGCAAGCGTGGCACGGTCGAGAGCGTCGTCCGCCGCGCCGCCGCGCCGAGCAGCGCGCGGAGCGTCTTCCGACGCGGCTCGCCGTCGGGCGGCACGTTCGTCGTCGTCGAGGGGCTCAACGTCGCCAAGCGACATACGAAGCCGCGCCAGTCGGCCGGGACCAGCGACCGCGTCCCGAAGATGCAGCAGGGCGGCATCCTCGACATCCCTCAGCCGTTGCCGGTCAGCCGGGTGATGCTCGTCTGCACGAACTGCGGCAAGCCGACGCGCATCGCGCACGCGATCCTCGACTCGGGCCGTCGCGTCCGCGTCTGCCGGCACTGCGGCGAGCAGCTGGAGGTCAAGTCGTGACCAACCGACTGCACGAGCGCTACACGGCCGAGGTCGTGCCCGCGCTCCAGAAGCAATTCGATTACGCGAACCCGAACGAGGTGCCGCGGCTGTCGAAGATCGTCGTCAACATCGGTCTGGGCGAGGCACTGTCGAACGCAAAGGCGCTCGATGCCGCGCTCGGCGACCTGAGCCTGATCACCGGCCAGAAGCCGATCGTCACCAAGGCGAAGCGCTCGATCGCCCAGTTCCGCGTGCGGACGGGCAACTCGATCGGCGCCAAGGTGACGCTCCGCGGCGACCGGATGTGGGATTTCATGGACCGCCTCACGATGCTCGCGCTACCACGCATCCGCGACTTCCGGGGCATCCCGTCGAAGTCGTTCGACGGCCGCGGTAACTATTCACTCGGGATGCGCGAGCAGCTCGCGTTCCCCGAGATCGATTACGACAAGGTGGACCGTCTCCGCGGGCTGGAGATCAGCATCGTGACGACGGCGAAGACCGACGAGGAGAGCAAGAAGCTTCTTGAACTCCTCGGCATGCCCTTCGCCTCGTAGGCGCGGGGAGGGAGACTCATGGCCAAGAAATCGATGATCGCAAAGGCGAGGCGCGCCCCCAAGCACAAGGTGCAGGCGTACCACCGCTGCACCGTGTGCGGACGGCCGCGCGCCTTCATCCGACGGTTCGCCCTGTGCCGCATCTGCTTCCGGGAGCGCGCGCTCCTGGGCGAGCTGCCGGGCGTCACCAAGTCGAGCTGGTAGGGAACAGATGAACATCTCCGACCCGATCGCGGACATGCTGACCCGCGTCCGGAACGCGTCGCGGGCACGACATACCGAGGTTGTCGTCCCGGCGTCGCGCACCAAGCGCGAGATCGCCCGCATCCTCAAGGACGAGGGCTTCATCGCCGACGTCAGCGAGGAGCAGGACGGTCCCACAGCGGTCCTGCGCATCACCCTCAAGTACGTCGACGGCAAGGTCCCGGTCGTCTCCGGCCTCAAGCGGATCAGCAAGCCCGGCCTGCGCGTCTACGCGCGCAAGACGGACATCCCGCGGGTGCTCGGCGGCCTCGGCATCGTCATCGTCAGCACGAGCCAGGGGATCATGACCGGCCAGCAGGCGCGCCAGGCGCAGCTGGGCGGCGAAGTCCTCGCGTTCGTCTGGTAGGCGGGACGACATGTCGCGTATCGGACGCCTTCCCATCACCGTCCCGTCGGGCGTCGACGTGACGATCGACGGGCGCAACCTCACGGTCACCGGGCCGAAGGGGACGCTCAGCCGCGCCCTCCACCCCGACATGACCGTCAGCCGCGAGGACGGGACGCTCGTCGTCACCCGCCCGACCGAGCAGAAGATGCACAAGCAGCTCCACGGCCTGACCCGGACCCTCGTCAACAACATGGTCGTCGGCGTGACCGACGGCTATCGCAAGGGCCTGGAGATCACAGGCGTCGGCTACCGAGCCGCGCTGAACGGCAAGAAGCTCACCCTCAACCTCGGCTACAGCCACCCGGTCGAGATCGATCCCCCGTCGGGCATCAGCTTTGAGCTCGAGAACCCGGTCCGGCTCGCCGTGGTCGGGATCGACAAGGAGCTCGTCGGCCAGATCGCCGCCCAGGTGCGCTCCACTCGGAAGCCCGAGCCGTACAAGGGCAAGGGTGTTCGCTACGCCGGCGAGCAGATCCGCCGCAAGGCCGGCAAGGCCGGCAAGATCGGCGGCAAGAAGTAGCAACACCGAGCAACAACTGACATCAGCTAACGAGAAGGAACGAGCACGATGACGCAGGTCGCAAGCCGCGGCGCCGCGCGACACAAGCGCCACGAACGGATCCGTCTGCACACGACGGGTTCGGTCGAGCGCCCGCGTCTCGCGGTGTTCCGCAGCCTCAACCATATCTATGCCCAGGTGATCGACGACGGGACCGGCCGAACGCTGGCCGCGGCGTCGACGCTCGAGACCGAGCTGCGCGGCTCCACATCGACAAAGACCGAAGAGGCCCAGGTCGTCGGGCGGCTCCTGGCTGAACGAGCCAAGGCCGCGGGTGTCGCGCAGGTCGTCTTCGATCGAGCCGGTTTCCGGTACCACGGGCGGGTCAAGTCGCTCGCCGATGCCGCGCGCGAAG
>JBJMNA010000039.1:0-8040 GCA_045804485.1 Chloroflexota bacterium | reverse complement strand
GACGACGTCCTCAAGATGGCGAGCCTTCCCAAGGACATCGTCATCGTCGGGGCCGGTGCGGTCGGCGTCGAGTTCGCGAGCATGTTCGCCGACCTCGGGACCAAGGTGACGCTGCTCGAGTACCTGCCGCAGATCGTGCCGCTCGAGGACGTCGACGTCAGCAAGGTCGTCGAGCGCAACTTCACGAAGCGCGGCATCACCGTCATGGCCAACGCGCGCTTCGACGCGAAGTCGGTCACGACCGACGATAAGGGCATCTGCCTGATGGTCGGTCTTGAGGGCAAGGATCAGGCGGAGCTCCGCGCCGAGATGATGCTCGTCGCGACCGGGCGCGCGGCGAACGTCGAGGACGTCGGCCTTGAGACGACCAAGGTCGAAACCGACCGAGGCGTCATCAAGGTCAACGGCCGGATGCGGACGAAGGAGCCGCACGTCTACGCCATCGGCGACATCATCGGTGGGCTGTGGCTGGCACACACCGCGGCCCACGAGGGCCTCATCGCGGCCCACACGATCGCGGGCGACGTCGACGTCCACGAGATGGACTACACGAAGCAGCCCCGCGCGACCTACTGCCGGCCCGAGATCGCGTCGATCGGCTTGACCGAGGCGCAAGCCAAGGAGGCCGGCCACACCGTCAAGATCGGCAAGGTCCCCTTCCAGGCCATCGCCAAGGCGATCATCGGCGGCGAATACGAGGGCTTCGCGAAGGTCATCGCCGACGCCACCACCGATGACACGCTGGGCGTCCACATCGTCGGTCCGCATGCCACTGACCTGGTCGCTGAGGCATCGCTCGCATTCGAGCTCGACGCGACGCCGTGGGAGATCGGCGGCTCGACCCACGCCCACCCGACGTTGTCGGAGGTCATCGGCGAAGCGGCGATGGCCGTCGACGGACGGTCGATCAACTTCTAGGCGAAGCCGATGGCCGTGGCGAAGGGCAGCGACTCCAAGGCCGAGGGATCATTCGACGGTTCATTCGGCGCATCGGTCGGGCTGTCCAACGCGGATCTCGTCGAGATGTATCGCTACATCGCGCTGGCGCGCGCCGTCGATGAGCGGATGTGGATCCTCAACCGGGCGGGCCGGATCCCGTTCGTGATCTCGGGTCAGGGTCACGAGGGCGCGCAGGTCGCGATCGCCTGGCCGCTGAAGCGTGGCCACGACTGGATCGCGCCGTTCTACCGCTCCATCGCGACGTGTCTGACGTTCGGGATGAGCGCGCGCGACATCATGACCGCGCAGTACGCGACGGCGTCGGATCCGTCCTCGGGAGGCCGGCAGATGCCCGGGCACTACGGCAGCCACGAGCACAACCTCGTGTCGGTCTCGTCGCCGGTCGCGACGCAGCTCCTCCACGCGGTCGGCATCGCACTCGCGGCCAAGATCCGCAAGACCGGCCAGGTCGCGATGACGTCGATGGGCGAGGGGTCGTCGAACCAGGGCGACGTCCACGAGGGACTCAACTTCGCGGCCATCCACAAGCTGCCGTTCGTCTTCGTGGTCGAGAACAACGGGTACGCGATCAGCGTCCCACTCGCGAAGCAGGTCTCCGTGGCCAACGTCGCGGACCGTGCTGCCGGCTACGGCATCCCGGGCGTGGTCGTCGATGGCGCCGATGTCCTCGCCTGCTACGCGGCGGCGCGTGACGCCGTCGCCCGCGCCCGCGCCGGCGACGGTCCGACGCTGATCGAGGCGAAGGTCACCCGACTGACCGCGCATTCCTCCGACGACCAGCAGACGAAGTACCGCGACGCCGCCGAGCTCGCCGCCGAGCGCGAACACGATGCGCTGCCGCGGTTCCGCGGCGAGCTCCGCGATGCCGGCGTCCTGACCGAGGGGATCGAAGCGCGGCTGACGGCCGAGATCGCGGCGGCGGTCGAAGACGCCACCGAATACGCCGAGAGCCAACCGGACCCCGATCCGGGCGGCGCGACCCGGTTCGTCTATCACGAGACCGATTGATGGCCCTCCGAACGTTCATCGATTCGATCCGCGAGACCCTTGCCGACGAGATGCGTCGCGACGAGTCGGTCATCGTCCTCGGCGAGGATGTCGGCAAGAAGGGCGGCGTCTTCCTCGCCACGGACGGTTTGTGGGCCGAGTTCGGCGATGACCGCGTGATCGACACGCCTCTGACCGAGTCGATGATCGTCGGCACGTCGATCGGCGCCGCCGTGAACGGCCTGCGCCCGGTCGCCGAGATCCAGTTCGCCGACTTCATCTTCCCGGCCTTCAACCAGATCGTGTCCGAGGCGGCTCGGATGCGCTACCGCTCGAACAACGGCTACGGCGTCCCGATGACGATCCGCGCGCCGTATGGCGGCGGGGTCCACGGCGCCCTCTACCACTCGCAGTCGGTCGAGGCCTTCTTCACGCACGTGCCGGGGCTGAAGGTGGTCGTCCCGTCGACCCCCTACGACGCCCGCGGCCTGCTGCGCTCGTCCATCCGCGACGAGGACCCGGTGCTCTTCTTCGAGCACAAGAAGATGTATCGCTCGGTGCGCGGTGAGGTGCCGGACTCCGACTACACGGTGCCGCTCGGCAAGGCGAAGGTGACCCATCCCGGGTCGCAGGTCACCGTTGTCGCTTACGGCCTCATGGCGCACTACGCACTCGAGGCGGCCGACCGCGTCGCCGAGGACGGGATCAGCGCCGAGGTGGTCGACCTGCGGACGCTCCGCCCCCTCGACACGGAAACGTTGCTCGATTCGGTCCGGAAGACCGGCAAGTGCCTGGTGGTCTACGAGGACAACAAGTTCGGTGGCTACGGGGCGGAGGTCGCCGCGATCGTCGCCGAGGAGGCATTCGACTACCTCGACGGCCCGGTGACCAGGATCGCCGGGCCCGAGGTGCCCGGCGTCCCGTACAACCATGTCCTCGAGGACTGGTTCATGGTCGACGCCGAGAAGATCGCGGAAGGGATCCGGACGCTCGCGGCGTACTGAACCGGCGTTGCGCGCAGCCTAAACGCCCGCGCACTGACCTTTCTTCGCGCCCGACACCACGTTGAGTCCGCCGCCTGAGTCGCCTGTTTGCGGAGCGGGCGAGTTGCCCGAGCACTGCATCCCGCCCCTGATGACGTTGGTGACGTACTCGTTGCCATCCGGGTCGACGAGGACGTTGTCGTTCAGGTGGACACTGCCTGCCACGTGGTTGCGGATGAAGCCCATCCAGAAGCCGTTGTAGCCCTGGATCGTCGCGCCGCCGTTGATGTGGCTGTCTTCGATGGTGTTCCACGAGATGCCGAATGGTCCACCGACCGGGCCTGAGCCGCCCTTGATCCGGACGCCACCACTGATCGTCGCGAAGTGGACCTGCACGTTCATCGCGTTCGCAGCATGGATCCCGCCAGTGATGGTGCTGGTCGTGCCCGGCTCGTCCTCGCTGCCAAGAACGAGCGTCGCGCCCTCACCGACGAACACGCCTCCACGAATCGCGATCTGGCCGCCGCCGAGGTGGGTGCAGACCGCTCCCGCCGGCACGACGAGGTGCGTGTAGATGCCCGGCGAGAGGTTGCCGTCACACGTCGACCTTCCCGCGGCGCCGACGATGCCGGGCGAGAAGGTGAAGAGTGCGCCGATCGCGAGCGCGGCTGCGGTCGGAAGAGCAAGGGGTCGCCTCATCCGCATGCGAGTACCTCCGGGTTCGAGATGGCCGAGATCGGCGGGGTGGTTGGGGGTGAGGCGATTCAACCACCAAACGCGCCCGAACGCTCCCCGGCAACGCTCGCCGACCTCGGGTGGACGGGCGCGTGAGTGTGATCGATCGATCCGCTCAGACCGGCGTCCTTCCGGGGTCGGACGCGGCGGCCGATTCCGGTGCCTCGTGCGCCCGCGTGTGCCACGCGGCGAGCGCAGATTCGATCCACGGCGGGATCTGGAATGACCGGGCGCCCGGCTCGCCGTCGGCTCCGGCGAATCGATGTTGGCCGTAGCGGCGGCCGGCTGATCCCGGTCCGCTCCAGCCCACGTCCATCATCGCCCGACGGTGCATGGCTGCCTTGGTGATGATCACCGCCGCGGGGATCAGAAGCAGAAGTCCGAGGTTCGGGCCTCCGCGGCTGTGTGTTTCGTTCATGTCGCCCTCCAGCGATCGGCTCGTTCGCGAATCGTTCGTTCGCGTCGAGGACGATCGTCGCCGCGAGTCATGGACTCACTGTGGAGACGCGAGGGAGACTTCAGGCGACGCACCGACGGTCTCGCCGAGCTCCGCGACCTTGGCCACGGCCTCGTCGAGCTCCAGACGTTGCCCGCGTTCGTGGGCGGCTTCGAAGACGTCGGGTGGCAGCACGTTCCGGGTCGCGGCGAAAGGGTCTTCCATCTCGATGAACGTCGTCAGTGCCGCTGGAGGACGGACGCCATAGCGCTCGCAGCCCGCTTCGAACGCACCGATGAGCTCGGCGGCATCTTCGAACCGGCCGAGCGCGGCCGCGGCCAGTACCCCGACGTGAAGCGAGATCGTCGTCGTGGCGACATCGCGCATCGCGTGCGACTCGAGGAGCCCCTCGATCGCCATCTGGATCGCCGTCGCGACATCGCCCATCGCGAAGGCTGCCCAACCGAGGCTCGCCACGGACATCGCGTGGTACTGGCGGTCATCGTGCTTGTCCGCCTCTGCCATGGCACGTCGCATGAACGCCGCGGCCTCCTCCGGTCGGCCGTCACCCATCGCGAGGATGCCCCTCGACCAGGCCGCCCGGGATTCCCCGCGACTGTCGCCCAGAGCGTGGTACCGGCGGACGACGTCCTCCAGCTCGGTCAACCGGAGCGGCTCGTCTTCGGGGGCGATGAAGATGACGTGGCCGAGGTTGAACTTCCCATCGACGATGCACGCCTCATCGCCGACGGCGGTCGCGATCTCGATCTGGTGCTCGTACCAGGTCCGTGCTGCGTCGGAGTCGGCCTGCCAGTACGCAAGACTGCCGAGTGCCGACGCGGCCCAGGCGCGCGCAAGGGTCACTTCCTCCGCGCCGGGCATCGCCAACGCCGCCTCGGTCAACTGGCGTCCTTCGGCGCCGATGCCGAATGCGTTCCAGAAACGCCACAGTCGGGCCGCCAGCCACAGGGCTAGCTCCGGCTCGTGACCGGTGATGGTCCATCGCTGAGCCGACCGGAGATTGTCGATGTCCGGCCCGACTCGGTCGAGGACGGCGGGCTGGCGCGACGTGCCGAGGCCAGGTGCCTGTTCCTCGAGGAGCGCGAGGATCGCTTCGGCGTGCCGGCGCCGAGCGCTCGCCTCGCGCCCGTCAGCCGCCAGTCGCGCGAGCGCGTAGGTCTGGATCGTTCGGAGCAGCCGGAATCGCGCTCGGCCACCAGGATCTGCGACGGCGACCACGAGGCTCCGATCGGCGAGTTCCAGTACGTCATCGAGACGATCCGTCCCTTCGCCGGCGGACGCGCTCATCGCGTCGACCTGCTCGAGATCGAAGCTGTCCTCGAACACCGACAGCTCCTGGAGGAGGCGCTGGAGGTCTGGCTCGAGCAGGTCATGGCTCCAGGCGACGGCGGCCTCGAGCGTTCGCTGGCGGTCGGGCGCATCACGCGCCGCGGGGCCCGGTAACGGCAACCTCGCCGTCAGGCGGTCACGGATGACGGGCGCCGGAAGGTTGGCGACGCGCGCTGCGGCGATCTCGATCCCGAGAGGCAGGTCGTCGAGGAGCGCGCAGATCTCGGAGACGACCGGCATGTCGCCGCCCGGTTCCCAACCTGGTCGCACGGCGCGCGCACGATCCGTGAAGATCGCCACCGCGGCGTCGGAGACGGGACCGACGGGCACCTCTCGTTCTCCGGCGACATGCAGCGGAGCGCGACTGGTCACGATGAATCGCGTTCCTGGCGAGCCGCGCATCAGTGAAGCGACGTCACCGGCGGCCCCCAGGACTTGCTCCATGTTGTCGAGGACCAGGATCGCCGACCTGTCGGCGAGGTATTGGGGAAGCGCCGCGGCCGCCGTCCGCTCCGGGCCATCGAAGACGCCGATCCCGCGGGCGACCGCAGCCATGACCTGCCCAGGGTCGTCGATCGCCGCGAGGCTGATGAACCAGGCGCCATCCGGGAAGTCATCCGCGAGAGCCCGCGCCGCCTCGATGGCGAGACTCGACTTGCCGATCCCACCCGGCCCGGTCAGCGTGACGAGCCGGGCGACCGCGACGAGATCGACGAGCTCGGCGAGCTCCCGGTCGCGGCCTCGGAACGAGGTCACTCGATCGGGCAGGTTGCCGTCGCGGGCGGCATTGGTCCGGAGCGGCGCGAAAGCGGTCGGGAGTCCGGCCACATCGAGTTGGTGCAGCCGCTCAGCCCGCGGGACGTCGCGCAGGAGGTGGCGCCCGAGATCGCGCAGCGCCGTCCCTTCCGGCAGCGCGTCCTCGACCAGCGCCGTGGTCGTCTCCGAGAGCACGATCTGGCCGCCGTGACCGACAGCCGCGACGCGGGCCGCGCGATTCACGTCGAAGCCGCCGTAGTCGTCGCCGGCCAGATGGGCCTCGCCGCTGTGGAGCCCCATCCTGACGCGGATCGGATCGCTGCCGGGCCATGGTTCGGCGCTCAGCGCGCGTTGTGCATCGGCTGCCGCGTTGACGGCGGCGACCGCTTCGGGGAACACGGCGAAGACCGCGTCGCCCTCGGTCCGGACGATCGATCCTCCCCGGTCCGTGACCGCGCGCCTGAGAAGGGCGATGTGCCGGTCGTTGACGGCGTCCCAATCCGCCCCAAGGGCCCGCGCGTGGCGCATCGAGCCCTCCACGTCCGTCCGCAGGAACGTGACCGTCCCGGTCGGCAGCGTCATGCCGTGCTGAGTCGCTCGGCGAGCGTCGCGAGCATCGCCATCGCGGCATCCGGCCGTTCGCGCAGGATCATCGTCAGACCCTCGCCATCGATCACGAGCGTGCGGACCGCGCCGCCGTCGGCCACGACCGTCGCGACGCGCGGCTGCGCCCGGAGCACTGCGAGTTCGCCGATGTGGTCGCCCTCGTCGTACGTCCGCAGCACGCGCTCCGACCCGTCCTCGCCGCGGTGGACGACTCGGACCCTGCCCTCGACGATGACGAACAGCTCATTGCCGGGTTCCCCCTGGCGGACGAGCTCGGCTCCCTCGTCGAACCATCGCTCGACGGCGACCGACGCGATCCGCTGGAGATCCTCAGGCGACAACTGTCGGAACAGGGGAACGCGCCGAAGTTGAAGCATCGTCGCGATGTCGGCGCTTGCGCGATCGGTGTCCGTCACGTCGTCTCCGCTCGGTTGCAGGCGGCGGGCCATGGTCGCGATCCACTCGTCGTCATCATCGCGCAGTCGCCCGAGCACCGTGGCGGCGTCATCGGCGCCGGCGGTCGGCGGGACGTCGATGAGACGGGCGATCGATCCGCCGAGGCGACGGTCGCCGATCGAATCGAGCGCTTCGATCGCCTGGGCGCGGACATCCGGATCGGCAGAATCGAGACTGCGCCGGATGACGCCGCTCGCGGCCGGCGCACCGAGCGCGGTCATCGTGGCGAGCGCCATCGTCTGCGCATGGCGGATCCTGTGATCGAGGATCGAGCAGAGGAAGTCGATCTCGCCATCGACAGCCCGACTGGCCGCGCACACGACCGTTCGCGCTGCTGTCAGCTGGATCGCG
Organism: Chloroflexota bacterium; assembly: GCA_045804485.1. Classification (GTDB taxonomy): domain Bacteria; phylum Chloroflexota; class Limnocylindria; order Limnocylindrales; family CSP1-4; genus SPCO01. The sequence goes on along the minus strand of JBJMNA010000039.1, from coordinate 420 downwards.
CGCGTGACCTCGCGGTCGGCCCACGTGTTGATCTGGTCGCCCACGGCGGCGCCATGTCCCGCGAGGGCGGCGATCGCTGCGGATTCGGTGGTGATGCCGTCGGACCTGCCGAGGAGCGCGACGACCCGAGGGTCGACCTCGCCCTGCCTGGACAGCGTTCCGGCGGCGGCAGTCCGGACGCGTACGGACGGATCGCGGAGGCCGGCGATGAGAGCGTCCGCCGCATCGTGAGTCGCGGTGTCGGAGATGGCCGCCATCGCTGCGGCGCGGACGTCCGGGGACGCGTCCGTGACGGCGGACCGCAGGCTGTCGCCCTGCAGCGGTCTCCCGAGTCGGCGAAGGGCTTCGAGGCCGGCGACCCTCTCGGCGACGCCGCCACGTGCCAGGGACACGAGGCATGCTTCGGCGCGGTCGGTCGTC
>JBJMNA010000038.1:0-4825 GCA_045804485.1 Chloroflexota bacterium | reverse complement strand
GCCGAGACCGGTCTGATCGTCGGCATCGGCGCCGCGCCGCAGGGTCCGGGTTTCGTGACCGGCTACATCACGGTCGAGGACATCGACAAGACGCTCGAGAAGGCCGCCTCGCTCGGCGGCTCGGTGGTCATGCCCAAGTTCAGCCCGGACGGCACCGCCCCGCTGGCCCTGGTCGCGGATCCTGAAGGCCATGTCCTGGGCCTGACCCAGATCTAGCCGGCGCCCCGCGAGGGGCATCTCAGTGCGCTACGGTTCCCTCCGTCGCTGAACGACGCCGATGGAGGGAGCCTGTGGCCACGGTCGAAGCCACGACGGAGAAGGTCCAGCGGATCCTCGTCGACGAGTTCAACGACGTCCGCCTGCGCAAGTCGGGTGGCTTCATCCTCGAAGTCGGCAGCTCGGCTGCGTTCGTCGAGATCCAGGAATGGACGCCCGACAAGGACGGCAATCCCCGGTCGCTCGTCTACATCTGGGCGCCCGTCGGTCGCGAGGTCAAGCCGACCGACGAGCTGTTCCACTGGGCCGCGGTCGACGGCCAGCAGTTCCGCCTGGGCACCGTGTCCGTCATCGAGGACACGGACAAGGGGACCTGCTTCGTCCAGTTCGACCACACGATCCTGGGCGACTACCTCGACCCGGCCGAGCTGGTGACCGCGGTCGGTGCGGTGATGTACACGGCGGACGACCTCGACGAGATCGTCCACGACCGGTTCGGTGGCAAGCGCTACACGGATCCGTCCGAGTGATCCGGGACCGGGTACGCGACGAGGCGGTGGCCATCGCCAAGGCGTACTCGCACCCACAGGTCGAGCTGCGGCACGTGCTGTGGGGGCTGGTGTACGTGCTGGGACCCGCGGCGCCGACCGAGGTATCGCTTGCGACCGCCAAGTCGTACCTCGAACCGGCGGGCGATGCCTACGCGACGCCGACGGTGACCGATGATGCCGAGGCGGCGCTGGCGACCATCACTGACGAGGCCAGCGCCAAGGCTGCCGCGATCGACCTGGCGGCACGGCTCGGCCCGGGCGGCGCGGATGCGGCCGGATCTGCTCGCGAGGGCGCGGCGCGCGACGCAGGCACCGCGACGGCGTCGACCACGACGACGACCGAGGTGGCCGACACGCCCGACGAACCTGCCACGCCCGACTCCACCGACGCCACGGCCGAGACGACCGACCAGATCCTCGCCGAGCTCGACGCGCTCATCGGGCTCGTCCCGGTGAAGGCCGCGGTCCGCCGGCTGATCGCCGTCCAGCTCCTCAACACGGAACGTCGCGCGGCCGGCCTTCCCGAGGTGGCCGCCAGTCTCCACGTCGTGTTCACCGGCAACCCAGGCACCGGCAAGACGACGGTCGCGCGGATCATCGGCCGGCTCTATGGCAGCATCGGGCTGCTCAGCAAAGGCCACACGGTCGAGGTCTCGCGCGCGGACCTCGTCGCGGGGTACGTCGGCCAGACGGCGATAAAGGTCCAGGCCGCCGTCGAGCGCGCGGTCGGTGGCGTGCTGTTCATCGACGAGGCGTACGCGCTCTCGATGGAGGGGAGCGGCGAGTTCGGTGCCGAGGCCGTCGCCCAGCTGGTGAAGATGATGGAGGACCATCGCGACGAGCTGGCGGTCATCGCAGCCGGCTACCCCGAGGAGATGAGGCGGTTGATCGACTCGAACCCGGGGCTTCGCAGCCGGTTCACGCACTACATCGACTTCCCCGACTACACGCCGGCCGAGCTCGTCGAGGTCTTCGAGGCGATGGCCGCGGTCGCCAAGGTCGGGCTCCCGACGGGCGTCGCGGAGCGTCTCGGGCACCTCTTCCTGATGGCGTCAGAGGTCGGCAACTTCGGGAACGCGCGGTATGCGCGCTCGGTCTTCGAGGCGGCGTACGCGAACATGGCGACGCGTGCGCTCGCGGACGGGACGATCGCGCTCGACGAGGTCGACGAGTTGCGTGTCGAGGACCTTCCGGCACCGGAGACGGACGCGTCGAGCGACCGGCGAATCGGCTTCCATCCGCGCTGACCTGTGCCATAGTGTCGCCTTCCGGGCCGGGAGGATAACGCTCGGACCAGATCGATGGAGGACCACATGCACAAGATGTCCAGATTGGCCGCGTTGCTCGCCGGCGCGGTCGTCGTCCTCGGCGCGTGCTCGACGGCCGGCGGCTCTGCGGCCGCTCCGTCGGCTGCGGCCCCGAGCGCCGCGACGACGTCGTCCCCGGCAGCGGCTGCGTCCGAAGCGCCGTCGGCGGCGCCCTCCGCCGAGGAGTCGATCGACCCGAAGTCGCTTCTCGGGCAGATCATCTCGTCGGGCAAGATCCGCATCTCGACCGACCCGAACTACAAGCCGTTCTCGTTCCTCAACACCAGCACGGGCAAGTACGAGGGCTTCGACACCTCGACCGCCGAGGAGACGGTCAAGCGCCTCTCCGCCAAGCTCGGCAAGGACATCGCGGTCGACTGGCAGACGCCGGGTTGGGACACGATCACCGCCGGTAGCTGGGGCGGCCGCTGGGACATCTCGATCGGCTCGATGAGCGTCACGGTGTCTCGCGCCAAGGTCGTCGACTTCGCCGACCCGTACTACTACGACTCGGGCGCGGTCGCCGTGCCCGTCGATTCGAAGGTCCAGTCGCTGTCCGAGCTGGCTGACGGCAAGACGTTCTGCGTCGGCGCCGCCACGACCTACGAGCAGTGGCTCAATGGCACGCTCGAGATCGTCGACCCGAACATCGTCCCGGCACCGACCAACCCGCAGGTCACCTCGCTGCCGACCGACAACGAGTGCGTCCAGGCAGTCAACGCCGGCCGCAAGTTCGATGCCATCGTCGCCAACGCGAATGGCCTGGCCGACGCGGTCAAGAGCGGCGCAAAGATCCGCGTCCTTGACGGGCCGCCGATCTTCACGGTCTCGGTCGCGTTCGCGCTCGACAAGAGCGGTCCGAACGACGCCGGGCTCCTCAAGATCCTCAACGGGATCGTCGCCGACATGCATGCCGACGGCACGCTCAAGGGCTTCTCCGAGAAGTGGCTCGGAAAGGACGTCACGACGAAGCCGTCCTGACCGACCCTGACCTACGCGGTCCAGTGCGCGCCCGGTCGCTTCGGCGTCCGGGCGCGCTTCCTTTCCAGCCGAGCTAGGAGGACGAGCGGATGATGGGCATGGGCGGGAGCACACTGGCCGCGCGATCGGCGAACCAGATGCTGGTCGCGGAGATCGCCCAGGAACGGGCGCGCCAAGGGCGCAGGTGGCGAACCAAGTTCCTCATCACCTGGGCGGTCATCGTCGTCGCCCTCGTCGCGTTCATCCTGTTCACGGTCAGCGTCGACACCACGTTCCTCGAGAAGACGATCCCGTTCATCCTGCTCGGCGTCCCGATCACGCTGTTCCTCGCCATCACGTCGATCTTCTTCGCGACGATCCTCGCTGCGTTCGGGGCTCTCGGGCGGCTGTCGCGGAACCCATATCTCAACGGGATCGCGAGCTTCTACGTCTCGTTCTTCCGCGGTACGCCGTTGCTGCTCCAGATCCTCTTCATCTACCTCGCCCTGCCGCAGGCGGGCATCGTGCTGCCGGCCATCCCGACCGCGATCGTCGCGCTCAGCCTCAATTACGGCTCGTACATGACCGAGGTGTTCCGATCGGGGATCGAGGCGGTGCCGCACGGCCAGACCGAGGCGGCCGAATCGCTCGGGATGACGCCCCGGACGACGTTCCGGCGGATCATCGCTCCGCAGGCGTTCCGGATCGTCACGCCGGCCGTCGGGAATGATTTCGTGGCGATGATCAAGGACTCGTCGCTGGCGTCCGTCGTGGGCGTCCAGGAGATCCTGTGGCGTGCCCAGGTCGCCGGGCGGCCGACCTTCCAGTCGATGCAGACCCTCCTGGTCGCCGCGTTCATCTACTGGGTCCTGACGATCCTCTTCTCGCTGTTCCAGGGCCGCCTCGAGCGCCGGATGGCGACCGGCGACCGCGTCCAGAACCGAAACCGATGATCGAGCACGTGATCCGGCCCGAGGAGGTCCCCGGGCATCTCGTCAAGCCCGGCGCCGAGCCGGTCGTGAAGGCGACGGCCATCGAGAAGAACTTCGACGCCAACCACGTCCTGCGGGGCTGCTCGATGACGGTCTATCCCGGCGAGACCGTCACCATCCTCGGCCGGTCGGGGAGTGGCAAGAGCACGTTCCTGCGGTGCCTGAACTTCCTGGAAGAGCCGACGGCCGGGGTCGTCGACGTGGCCGGCGTCCGAGTGGAGGCCGACCCGCTCCGCAAGAAGCGGACCCGCGAGACGCGCGACCAGATCCGTCAGCTGCGGCTGCGGGCCGGGATGCTGTTCCAGGAGTTCAACCTGTTTCCGCACCTGTCGGTCATCGGCAACCTCATCGAGGCGCCGATGCACGTGAAGGGCATGAGCCGCAAGGAGGCCACCGAGAAGGCCGAGGCCAACCTCGCGAAGGTCGGCTTGAGCGACAAGCACGACGAGTACCCATCGCGGCTGTCCGGCGGCCAGCGCCAGCGCGTCGCGATCGCTCGCGCACTCACGATGGAGCCCGACGTGCTGCTGTTCGACGAGCCGACGAGCGCGCTGGACCCGTCGCTGGTCGGGGAGGTGCTCAAGGTGATGGAGAGCCTCGCACACGAGGGTCGGACGATGATCGTCGTCACGCACGAGATGGCCTTCGCCCGAGAGGCAGCCGACCGCGTCTACTTCATGGAGGAAGGAGAGTTCGTCGAGATCGGCCCGCCGCAGCAGGTGATCTCGAACCCGCAGGACGAGCGGACGCGGACGTTCCTGAGGCGGTTCCTGCACCAGTAGTGGGCCGCCGGCGGCTC
>JBJMNA010000037.1:0-5939 GCA_045804485.1 Chloroflexota bacterium | reverse complement strand
TCGGCGAAGAGGGCAACCCGGGCGGCTACTTCCACATGTCACCCGGCGAGGCGTACGTCGGCGGAGGGATGTGGCACCCGTCGAGCGCAAAGGTCAGGGCCTTCCGCGAGGCGGTCGTCGCTGATCCGGCAGCGATCCGCTCGCTCATCGACGAACCCGGTTTCGTGGCCCGGTTCGGCGGCCTGTCGGGCGATTCGCTCCAGCGGGTGCCGCCCGGTTTCCCGAAGGATCACCCCGAGTCCGACCTCCTCAGGCTGAAGGACTTCACCTTCGGACACCGGCTCGCCGACGACGACATCGACGGTCCGCAGCTCGTCGGCGTCCTCGCGGACTCGTTCGCGACGGCACTCCCGGTGATGCGCTGGCTCGCCGCGCTGTAGCGGCCACGCACGCAACCGACCCGCAACGGAAGGCCGTCCGAGCGCGACGGTACAATCACGGGGCCACGAGCGACCCACCGCGGCCTGCCCAAGGGAGCCGCCGCCCTCCGGAGGACCCGATCCGATGACCTCGACCGTCGCGCCCGCAGCCGACCGACCCCATCGCGCCGCAAAGCGCTACATCTACGCCTGGGGCGGGGGTCGGGCCGAAGGTGACGCGACGATGCGCGACCTTCTCGGCGGCAAGGGTGCGGGCCTCGCCGAGATGACGAACGCAGGGCTCCCGGTCCCGCCCGGCTTCACGATCACGACCGAGGCGTGCAACGACTACTTCACCGCCGGCGAGCGGCTGCCCGACGGGCTCTGGGACGACGTCCTCGAGGCGGTCAAGGAGGTCGAGGCGGCGACCGGCAAGGGCTTCGGCAACGCGGCAGATCCGCTGCTCGTGTCCGTCCGGTCGGGCGCCAAGTTCTCGATGCCCGGGATGATGGATACGGTCCTCAACCTCGGCCTCAATGAGGAGACGCTCCACGGCCTCGTCGCGCTGACCGGCAACGAGCGCTTCGGCTGGGACGCCTACCGGCGGTTCATCCAGATGTTCGGGCGGATCGTCATGGACGTGAAGCCCGACCGATTCGACACGGCGCTCGACGCCGCCAAGCACGCCCGAGGCGTCGAACAGGACACCGAGCTCACCGCCGACGACCTGCGCGCCCTGACCACGGAGTTCAAGGAGATCGTCAAGGCGGACACGGGCCGCGACTTCCCGAGCGACCCCTATGAGCAGCTCGACCTTGCCATCAAGGCGGTTTTCGCGAGCTGGTTCGGGAAGCGCGCGGTCGACTACCGGAACAACCAGAAGATCGCCCATGACCTCGGCACGGCGGTCAACGTCGTGACGATGGTGTTCGGCAACATGGGCGACGACTCGGGGACCGGCGTCGCGTTCACCCGCGACCCGAACACCGGTGAGAAGGAGCTGTTCGGGGAGTACCTGACGAACGCCCAGGGCGAGGACGTCGTCGCCGGGATCCGGACGGCGCCGAAGATCAGCCAGATGAAGACCGACATGCCCGCGGTCTACGACGAGTTCCTGCGCATCGGCGAGCAGCTGGAGCGGCACTACCGCGACGTCCAGGACCTCGAGTTCACGATCGAGCGCGGCAAGCTCTACATGCTCCAGACGCGCTCGGCGAAGCGGACCGCAGCGGCCGCCGTGCGCATCGCCACCGACCTCGTCAACGAGGGCGTCATCTCGAAGGAAGAGGCGCTCGGCCGGATCGAGCCGGCGCATGTCGACCAGCTCCTGCGCGACCAGTTCGACCCGGCCGCGCGGGCGAAGGCCGACCGGATCGCGAAGGGGCTGAACGCCTCGCCCGGTGCCGCTGTCGGACGTGCGGTGTTCGACGCGGACACCGCGGTCGACTGGGTCGGCCAGGGCGAACGAGTCGTCCTCGTTCGGATCGAGACCTCGCCCGACGACTTCCACGGGATGGCGGTCGCGCAGGGCATCCTGACCGCCCGCGGCGGTGCGACCAGCCACGCCGCGGTCGTCGCCCGCCAGATCGGCAAGCCGTGCGTCGCGGGTTGCCACGAGCTCGTCATCGACTACGGTACCGATACCGCGACCGCCAACGGGATCTCATTCGCGGAGGGCGACTGGATCAGCGTCGACGGCTCGACAGGGGAAGTCTTCGTCGGTGCGCTGCCGACAGTCTCTGCCCGGTTCGAGGACCAGCCCGAGCTCCAGACCGTCCTCGGCTGGGCCGACGAGGTCCGCCGGATGCAGGTGTGGACGAACGCGGACAAGCCCGAAGAGGCCGAGATGGCGCGTCGCTACGGCGCCCAGGGGATCGGGCTCTGTCGCACCGAGCACATGTTCCGGGAAGGCGAGCGGCTCGAGATCGTTCGGGGCGCGATCCTCGTGGCGAACACCGCGACACGCGGCAAGGCCAAGATCGCGGCCGGTGCGACGCCGACCGACGACGAGACGGCGGCTATCGGGATCTTCGACGCGGCGATGGGGAAGCTCGAGACGCTCCAGCAGGGCGACTTCGAGGGGATCTTCCGGGCGATGGACGGGCTGCCGGTCGTGATCCGGCTCATCGACCCGCCGCTCCACGAATTCCTGCCGAACCTCGAGGACCAGCTCGTCAAGGTCACCCGGGCGGAGAGCACTGGCGGCGCGAGCGACGAGGACAAGCAGCTCCTCGCGACGATCAGGAGCCTGCACGAGCAGAACCCGATGCTCGGGCTGCGCGGCTGCCGGCTCGGCCTGATGATCCCGGACTTCGTGAAGGTCCAGACGCGCGCGATCCTGAACGCGCTGATCGCCGTGAAGGCCTCCGGCGGCCACCCGAAGGCGAAGATCATGATCCCGCTCGTCGGCCACGTGAACGAGCTCAAAGCGACGCGTGACCTGCTCGAGGCCGAGGCGACCGCGGTCGAGAGCGCGGCCGGCGTCGAGGTCGAGTACGTCTTCGGGACCATGATCGAGGTGCCGCGCGGCGCGCTGACCGCCGACGAGATCGCCGAGCACGCCGAATTCTTCTCGTTCGGCACGAACGACCTGACGCAGATGACGTTCGGCTACAGCCGCGACGATGCCGAGGGTGGCTTCCTCCTCAAGTACGTCGAGGACGGCATCCTGCCGGTCAACCCCTTCCAGACGCTCGACGATGCCGTCGCCGGTCTGATGAAGACGGCGGTGGACAAGGGTCGCGCGACGCGGCCTGATCTCGAGCTCGGGATCTGCGGGGAGCACGGCGGCGACCCGGAATCGATCCACAAGTGCGAGCGGATCGGGCTCGACTACGTCTCGTGCTCGCCGTTCCGCGTGCCCGTCGCCCGGCTCGCGGCGGCGCAGGCGGTCCTCGCGTCCGCCGAACGCGACAAGTAACGGCGTAACGGTGGCCGCGTCGGGGCACCGGCCGCGCTGGGATCCCGACGACCGCGGCATCGGTGTCGGCGACGCGCGGGGCCACCTGCCCGTGCTCGACGCGCTCCGGCGCGCGGCCGACGAGGACGGCTGGGTGGCCGAGGCGCCCGAAACACATCTGCTGCCACACATCGTGGAGGCGGTGGCCGAGGGGTCCCCGCTGGCGATCGACTCGACCCGGACGACCGCCGAAGGGGTATGTGAGATCGAGGCTCGCTGGATCGGGGGCGTCCCGTCGGGTCGGGGAGCGATCCGCGCAGCGGCGTTCCGGCTGATCGGCTCCGTTGCGGAGGCCAGCACCGTCGTCCATGAGGTCCGCGGCTCCGACGACGAGGCGATCTTCGAGGTGATGACAGGCCTCCTGCCCGACGACACGCAGTTTGCGACGCACGGTCACACGCTCCGTCTGCGCATCCGGGACGACGGCTGACCGCGTCATCGGCGGGCGGCGCCGGTCGCCTCCGTCGCCTGCTCCTCGACACGGAGCCGCTCCGGCGTGACCGTGACTACCGCTGGCTGTGGTCCGGGCAGGTCGTCAACGGCATCGGCAACCAGGTCACGCGCATCGCGCTGCCATACCAGGTCTATGTCCTGACCGGCTCCACCCTTGCGATCGCCGCGTTGACGCTCTTCCAACTCGTGCCGATCCTCCTCTTCGCGCTTGGGGCCGGCTCGCTCGCCGATGCCGTGGACCGCCGCCGGCTGCTCATGGCGACCCAGGCGGGGATGGCGGCGTGCAGCCTCGCCCTGGTCCTGCTCGCGCTGTCGGGATCGCCGCCGCTCATCGCGCTGTTCGCGGTCGCGTTCGTCGCAGCCGGGCTCTCGGCCGTCGATCAGCCGGCACGGTCGTCGGCGATCCCGCGGCTCGTCCCGGCCGAGCGGCTGCCATCGGCCATCGCCCTCAACCAGCTCAATTTCCAGATGGCCTCGATCGTCGGTCCCGCCATCGGCGGCATCCTCATCGCGACGGTCGGACTGGCGGGCGCGTACGCGGTGGACCTCGTCTCGTTCGTCGCCTCGTTCGTGGCGCTGCTTGCGATCCAACCGCTGCCGCCGCTCGGAGCGGTGACGAGGCCCGGGCTTGCCGCGATCCGAGAAGGGCTGGCATACACCCGACAGCGCCGAGCGGTGCTCGGCTCGTTCGTCATCGACCTCAACGCGATGATCTTCGGGATGCCGACATCGTTGTTCCCGGTCCTCGCGCTCGACGTCTTCAACACGGGGCCGGCGGGTCTCGGCCTGATGGCGGCTGCTCCCGCGGCGGGCGCGTTCGTCGCGGCCATCTTCTCCGGCTGGGTGAAGGTGGTCGAGCGGACCGGTCGGGCGATCCTGCTCGCCGTCGTCGGGTGGGGACTCGCGATCACCGCCTTCGGCCTCGTCACCGTGTCATTCCCCGTGGCGCTCCTGTGCCTCGCCCTGGCCGGCGCCGCGGATCTCTTCTCGGCGATCTTCCGGTCGAGCCTCGTCCAGCTCGACACGCCGGACGGGATCCGTGGTCGCGTCATGTCGATCCACATCCTCGTCGTCACCAGCGGCCCGCGCCTCGGCGACATCGAGGCCGCCCTCGTCGCAGCGCTGACGAGCCCGCAATTCGCGGTCGTGTCCGGCGGCGTCGCGTGCGTGCTCGGCGTGGCGGTCGTGGCGCGACGGTTTCCGCAGCTCGCGAGCTACACCGCGAGGACCAGCGTGCGCATCGAGCGCTGATTCGGTACCGTCGACCTGATGGTGGAGCAGAAGCTGCCGCACCGCGTCGTCGTCGTCGGCGGCGGGTTCGCGGGGTTGTATGCCGCACGGAGCCTCGGCATCGATCCCGAGGTTCGCCTGACGCTGGTGGACCGGCGCAACTTCCACCTGTTCCAGCCGCTGCTCTACCAGGTCGCCACCGGCGCGCTCTCGCCCGGCGACATCGCCCAGCCGCTGCGCTCGGTGCTCCGCAAGCAGCGCAACACGACGGTGATCCTCGGGGAGGCGGTCGGGATCGACGTCGAGCGCCACGAGATCCGGCTCGCCGACGGCGGCCCCATCCCGTACGACACGCTCGTCGTCGCGACCGGGGCTCACCATTCCTACTTCGACCACCCGGAATGGGCGAGCGTCGCGCCGGGTCTCAAGACGATCGAGGACGCGACCGAGATCCGCCGCCGGATCCTGATCGCGTTCGAGGCCGCCGAACGTGAGGCCGACCCCGCGCGCCGCCGGGCGTGGATGACGTTCGTCCTCGTCGGCGGCGGCCCGACGGGCGTCGAGCTCGCCGGAGCGCTCGGCGAGATCGCGCACGACACGCTTCGTCGCGATTTCCGGTCGATCGAGCCCGACGAGACGCGGATCATGCTGATCGAGGCGATGGACCGGGTCCTGCCACCGTACCCGCCCGACCGCTCGGCCTCGGCGCAAGAGCAGCTCGAGCACCTCGGCGTCGAGGTGCGGACGCGAACCCGCGTCGTCGACCTCGACGCAGACGGCGTCCGGGTGACAGGCCCGGACGGCGCCGAGGAGCGGATCGATGCGAAGACCGTCTTCTGGGCGGCAGGCGTCCGGGGCGCGACGTTCGGCCGGCTCGTGGCCGAGGCGACGGGCGCACCGACTGATCGGGCAGGCAGGGTCATCGTCGAGCCCGACCT
>JBJMNA010000036.1:0-4116 GCA_045804485.1 Chloroflexota bacterium | reverse complement strand
GATCGTGGCGTACGCGTAGGTCGAGGCCGCGGGCGCGACGGGATAGCCGATCGCGACGCGGCAGCCCCACAGGTCGGGTGCCACCGCCGGCTCGATCGCCTGGAGCGCCGACCCGCCCGCGACGATGCGCTCGAGTGCGGGAAACGCCTCGGCGAGCGACCGGTCAACGTGGCGGACGGCCGCCTCATCCGCCGACACATAGAGCAGACCCGCCGGTTCGTCACCGAGCCGGAAACCGACATCGGTATCGGTCAGGTCGCGGTAGAGCTCGACGGTCTCGCGATAGAGCCCCGCGAGGACTCGGTCGAATGGGTGCTGCACGACGCCCGAGTTCGCGCCCGACGCCCCCGAGGCAAGGCCATCGCGCTCGACGAGCGTCACGCTGGCCCCCGCGTCTGCGAGGAAGGCGGCAGCCGCAGTCCCGACGATCCCGCCGCCGATGATGACGACGTCCGATCCGCCTGCAGTCACCGGTCGGAGGTCGCTGGCATGCGGCGCATGATAGGCGCCGGCATGAGCCGGATCTCAGGATGGGCGCCTCAGCGGTCGGTGGGTACCGCCGTCGACATGCTCGCCTCAGGGGCTCCCGTCTCTCGGATCCGGAGGCTGTAGATGGCCGCGACCGCGACCAGGACGAGCCCGACTCCGATCCATTGGATCGGCGCGAGCCGTTCGCCGAGGAATGCCGCGCTGGCGGCGATCCCGACGATCGGGATCAGGTAGAACGACACCGACGCGACCGACGCGGGCACGTTCCGGAGAGCCGCGAGATAGAACCAGTACGCGCCGGCGTAGTACAGAGCGCCCGAAACCGCAGCAGCGAGGAGTCCGGTCGGCGTCAGTGACATCGGCGAGATCGTTCCGGCAAGCACGACGACACCGATGAGAACGAGTCCCGCAAACCCCAGCCCGTGAGCCTGCTGAGCGAGCACCACCTGGCCGGTCTCGCGTGCCTCCGGCAGCCAGCGACGGGTCGCCACCGTGTAGACGGCGCAACACGCGACGCCTGCCAGCGCGAGCGCGACTCCGATCGCCTGCCCGCCTGTCGATGGATCGTTGACGACGAGGACGAGTCCACCGAGGGCGACGAACGAGAGCGCCGCCAGCGCTGCGGTGATCCGCTCGTGCAGGAAGACGCCGGCAAGGACGAGGATCATGATCGGCTCGAGTGCGCCGATCAGCACCGACAGGCTGGCGGAGATGGTCGTCAGACCGAGCAGCGTGAGCGCATACGCGATGCCTGGGTTCAGGATCCCGAGCCGAGCGAGGAGCGGAGGTCCATCGGCACGCAACGGGACGTCCTGCCGGCGGAGGAGCACGCTAAGGACCACGAGGCTCACCGCAAGCTGGAGCGGAAGCAGAACGACCGGCGCGATGTCGTCGAGCGCGCGTTTGCTGACGACCGTCCCGACACCCCAGCAGGCGGCAGCCAGGATCAGCGCGATGGAGTCGCTTCTGTCGATCGTCCTGGACCGCATCCGATCGGACTCAGCAGCAGCCCGAGCCACCACAGCAGCCGGCCTCGGCGACGGGCAGCTCGCGCGGCGCGGCGAGATCGATGAGCGGTCGTGCGTCGGCGGGCTTGGTCGCCTTGATGATCGCGCTGATCATCCCGTCGGTCACCGTGTGCGACGGCGTGATCGAGATTTCGGCGAGGCCGACCGCTGCGAGCCCGTCGCGGAACTCTGAGACGGACAGGGCTCCGGCGATGCAGCCGGCGTACGAACCCCTCTCGGCGCGCTCCTCGGCGCTGAGCGTGTCCTCGGCGACGATGTCGCTGATGCCGATCCGACCGCCCGGTCGAAGAACCCGCGCGATCTCGGCGAAGACCGCCGGCTTGTCAGCCGCGAGGTTGACGACGCAGTTGCTGATGACGACATCGATCGACTCGGCGGGCAGCGGGATGGCCTCGATGTGTCCCTTCAGGAATTCCACATTGGTGGCGCCCGCGTCCACCGCGTTCTTCTGGGCCAGTGCGAGCATCTCGTCGGTCATGTCGACGCCGAACGCACGGCCGGTCGGGCCGACCCGCTTGGCCGACAGCAGGACGTCGATCCCGCCGCCGGAACCGAGGTCGAGCACGCGCTCGCCCGGGTGGAGATCGGCCACGGCCGTCGGGTTCCCGCAGCCGAGCGACGCCAGGACAGCGGCATCGGGCAGCTCGTCGCGCTCGAGGACCGAATAGAGACTGGCGCCGATCGTGTCGGGGTCGCTGCAACAGGCCGTGCCCTGCGAGGCGCGGACGGCGGCGGCAGCATAGTGCTCGCGCACCGTCTCGTGGATGGTCTCCGTGGTCATGGTCGGACTCCTTGGGGCCGGTGATCGGACGTGCGCTGTATTGATACTTGACGATATAGACATCTGTCAATATGCTGCGGGGCATGAAACGGCAGACCGACCCCGACGTCCTCCTCCTGCAAGCCGCAGCTGACCCGACCCGGCTCGAGATCCTCCGACAGTTGTCCGACTGCGCCGAGGTCTGCGCGTGCGACTTCACCGCGTGCTGCGACGTCAGTCAGCCGACGGTGTCGCACCACCTGAAGGTCCTCCGCGACGCCGGCTGGATCACAGGAGAGCGCCGCGGGACGTGGGTCTTCTACTCGCTCCGGCCGGAGGCCGTCGCACGGTTCCGTCAGCTCGCCGGAGGATTCGGGTCGGTGACGATGGCCCCGGTCGCGCCTCGCCGCCTTCCTGTCGTCGAGGCCCGCGCCTGACGCGACGCTCGGCCATCATGCTCGCGTGATCGACCCGATACCGCTGCTGCGACAGCACGATTTTCGTGCCCTGCTCGGCGCGCGCCTGACGAACAGCCTCGCGGCAAGCGCGCTCGCGACCGTCGTCGGGTTCCAGGTCTACGCCATCACCGGCGACCCGCTGTCGCTCGGCTGGCTCGGGCTCGTCGAGGCCATCCCCGCGCTGTCGCTCGTGCTCTTCGGTGGCCACGTGGCGGACCGACGCGACCGCCGGACGATCATCCTCGTCACGAGCGCCGTCGCGACGCTGTCGGCCTGGGTCCTCGCCCTGCTCTCCCTCGACCCGGCGCTCGCGCTCCTGCCGATCCTGGCCGTGATCTTCGTCACGGGCCTCGCGAGCGGGTTCGAGCGGCCGGCGCTGACGGCATTCGAAGCGCAGGTGATCCCGCGCGAGCAAGCCGTCCAGGGAGTGTCGTACCAGAGCAGCGTGAGCCTGACGGGATCGATCCTCGGGCCCGTCATCGGTGGGATCGCGGTGGCCGTCGTCGGCGTCGTCAGCACAAACGCCTTCATCGGCGCGCTCCTCGCGATCTCGACCGTCTGCCTCTGGGTCATCCCGCGCAAGCCGATGCCGGAGATCGTCGTGGGCGAGTCGATGGTCCAGAGCCTGTCCGGCGGAGTCAGCTACGTTGCCCGGACCCCGGCCCTCATCGGGTCGATGGCGCTCGACCTCTTCGCGGTCTTCTTCGGCGGCGCGATCGCCCTGCTGCCGGTGTTCGCCACGGACATCCTGCACGTCGGCCCGGCCGGGCTCGGGATCCTTCGCACGGCGCCGTCGCTCGGCGCGCTCGGCGTGATGCTGATCTCGACCCGCCGGCCGCCGAGTCGTCACGCCGGCCGGACGCTGCTCATCTCCGTGGCTGGGTTCGGCGTGTCGATGATCGTCTTCGGGCTGTCGACCTCGTTCCTCCTGTCGTGGGTCGCGTTGTTCTTCAGCGGCGTGACCGATGGTCTCAGCATGGTCATCAGGAACACCATCCTGCGGGTCCTGTCGCCGGAGCGGATCCGCGGGCGCGTGGCATCGGTCAACTGGGTGTTCATCGGCGCCTCGAACGAGCTCGGTGCCTTCGAGAGCGGGATCGCCGCGAGCGTGTTCGGGACCGTGCCGGCGGTCGTCGGAGGAGGGTTCATCACACTTGCGGTCGTCGCGGCCGTGACGGTCGCGGTGCCGACCCTGCGTCAGCTCGATATCGGGCGGGCAGCTCCGACCGACGAGCCGCCACCGCTCGGAGCGAGCGCCTAGCCGCTCGGCGGCCACATCACCGGACGTATCGTTCGGCGGTGGAGATCGAGCTGGCCGTCCTGGCGTTGCTCGTCGCGGGCTACGCGCTCATCGCGGCCCGCCTCGACCGACTCTCGATCG
>JBJMNA010000035.1:0-7304 GCA_045804485.1 Chloroflexota bacterium | reverse complement strand
TGGACCCACGGGTCCTTTGGTGTGGCGATGACCGAGCCACCGGCGGCGGCGCGGACCGAGGCCAGGAAGGGCTCGTTGGCACCGAGCTGGCGGTACTCGGCGGCGGTCTGCGCGACCAGCCCGACAGTCCGGCCCAGCGGCGAGGACCCCGGGCGAGTCTGGGTGATCCGGACGGCATACGCCCCCGGGTCGATCTCGCCGAGTGGCGCCTGGTAGACGCCCGGGGCGACCTGGACGAGGTCGACGGTCCGTGGCTCGAGATCGGGTCCGACGACGACGGCCGTCGTCGCGTAGAAGTCGCGCGGCGAGCCATCCGGCTCGACGCTTTCGACGTGGAGCCCGGTCGTCGTGCCGGTCGTCTCGAACGTCGCCTCGATGCCGCCGGTCTCCTCGCCCGGGAACGTCCATGAGACGAGCTGGCTGAAGAAGCGATTGAAGCCGGTCCAGCCGACCCAGTCCTTGGCCCACCGCCCAGTCGAATCGGAGGTCCATGCCACCGACCGGCCGAGCCCGTACTGCCATTGCGCGAGGAGCGGGTCGTCCCGGGCGGTGACGAGCACGCTCTGCGCGGCGGGCTTGATCGTCGTGCCGTTGTAGCCGCGGAGCTGCGGAAGCCCGCCGTCGAGCCCACGCAGGATGGGCGACGACGAGGTCTGGATCGGGAAGAACGGCTCCTCGACGATCTGCTGGCCCGAAACCTGCTGGGTCTCCTTCAGGAAGATGTCCGGGATGCTCGAGGGGTTCGTCGCGGCGTAGAACCGGCCGCCGCCCTGTCTCGCGAGCTGCTCGAGGAACGGGTTCGCGCCACCGCCCGCGCCGACCGTCGAGAGCGTGATCCCGTCGGCCTTCATCTTCGCCAGGATCCCGTCGTACTGCCCCGACCTTGACCAGCCGTCGGTCAGCAGGATGATGTGGCGGCGGGTCGCGGACGTCCCTTCGAGCGAGGTGACCGCCTGATCCAGCCCGGCGAAGATGTTCGTCTGGCCGTCGGCCCGGATCCCCGCGATCTGGCCCTGCAAGTCCGCGATGCCGCCGAGCGGCTGCGTCCTGACGACCCAGTGCGCCGCCTCGTTGAAGCCCACGACGCCGAGTTGATCGCGTTCCGTCAGGGCGGCCGCCGCGCGGAGGATCGCCTCCTTGCCGATGTCGACCTTCTGGACGCCGCCGATGCCGCTACCGGCGCCACCCGGGTTGCCGCCGTTGAACGTGTTGCAGTGACACGCGGCCATCGAGCCCGACTGGTCGATGACGACGACGAGAGCGACGTCCGGCTGCTTCTGTCGGTCGCGAACGCCCATATCGACCGGCAACGTCTCCTCGAGCGGCGTCTTCTGGTAGCCACCCGCGCCGTAGCTCTTCGGCCCGCCGACCATGACGAGACCCTTGCCGAGGTCGCGGACGTAGACCTGGAGGGCAGCGAGCTGGCGGTCGTCCAGCCGGACCCGCGGGACGTCGACAAGGACCACGCTGTCATACGAGGCGAGGCTCGCGAAGTCGGTCGGGAGAGCCTCCGGGACGACCGAGTCGACCTCCTGGCGCTGGTTCTTCAGCGCGGCGACGAGCTCCGCGGCAACCTTGTCGTCGCCGGCAAGCACGAGCGTTCGAGGCTCACCCTTCACGATCGTGTTCGAGTCGGCGCGGTCGTTCTCGCTGAATGTGTCGCGGGCTGCCTCGACGACGGCACGGAACGTGTGAAAGCCCGCTTCCGTCGGTTTGACATCGAAGGTGACCGTGGTCGCGCCGGCCGGCAGCTCGACCGGCTTCGTCGCGGCAAGAGCGCCATCGGCGAAGAGACGGACGGTCGCGGTCTGGGCGACGTTCGAGCGGACCTCGACCGTGACTGGCACCGATTCGCCGAGGCGCGCCGTCGACGGCGTCGTCAGACGCTCGATGAGCACCTCGTCCACGTCGCCGAGCCCGATCTGGCGCGTCTCGATCCGGACGCCCTGCGATGCGGCGAGCGCCGCCTCAGCCTGGCCGCCGCCGCTCGTGTCGTTGCCATCCGAGAGCAGGACGATCCGCTTCTGTGCGTCGTCGGGGAAGAGCGCTGTCGCGAGCCGCAAAGCGGCGCCGATGTCGGTCGCCGACTTCACCGGGGTCGACGCGAGCCGGTCGATCTCGGACAGGTCGGACGGGAGCCGTTCCACGAGCGCGCCCTTGCCGAATGCGACGATGCCCGCGACATCGCCATCGGGGCGTTCCTTCAGCGTGTCGCGCAGGAACGCGAGCGCGTCCTCGCGACCGGCGTTGCCCACCGAGTCCGACATGTCGACCACGAACACGGTTGCGAGTCGGTCCACCGGAAGCACCAGCTGGAACCCGGCGAGCGCGAACACGAGCGCGGCGAGCAGCAGCGTGCGCACGACGAGCGCGACGCGGCGGCGTCCCGACCCGACCCGGCGCCGCGCGGCGAGATGGAGGGCGATGGTCAGGACGAGAGCAGGGACGAGCAGGAGCAGGGCAAGCGGCGCCTCGAAGGAGATGCCCATCAGGTCGCGCCGTCCGTCGCGCCGCGGCGGAACCGTGTCGCGAGGCCGCGCCTGGCACGGATCAGGGCATCACGGTGGTACACCGACCACTCGATGCACAGCCCGACGAGAACCAGGAGCACGATCGGGAACCACAGCTCGTCGCGCGTGGTCGACGCTGCGGCGCGGTCGGCCGAGCCGCCTGGGGCGGCAGCGGCGCCCGGCGCGCGCGCGACACCGACCGCCTCGATCGCGGCAGCCGAGCCGGGGGCGATCGTCGACTCGTCGACGTCGAAGAGCCCGACGGCGAAGCGCGTCGGCGCCGATGGATCGACCGGCTGAGCCGACGCAGCCGTCGACGACGAGGCCGCCGGCGTCGCCGTCGGGGCACCGGACGCGGCCGGCGCCAGGTGCGGTGTCACGGTGTAGATACCGGGCAGATCTGTGCCGGAGAACGTCACGGTAGCCGCCTGGTCGGCGCCCGGTACGAGCTCGACGACGGACCCGTCCGGCCGTTCGACGGAGAGGCCGGTCGCGTTGGCCGGGATCGCGAGGTCGACCGGTGTTTCCGGCTGGACCGCCTCGGTCGGCGCCCGCGAGCCGCCGAGTAGCTCGCCCGTCAGGTTGGCGAGGAGGATGGGGAACGCGACCTGGAGCGGCAGGTCCGACTGCCGCGGCTCGAAGGCGAGGACCGCCGTCGGGAGTCCGGCACGCGAGCCGGTGTAGAGGAGGGGAGCGCCGGCCGGCCCCGGGATGACGGTCCGTGCCCAGTCGGGGAGCGTCAGCTTCGCGGCAGACGCGATGTGGGTCGTCGAGAGGTCGACGTAGCGCAGCACCGGCTCGGCCGGGTCGAGCGAGCCGATGCCGGGATCGGTCAGCGTGCCCGCGACCGTGCCGAGCGGACTCGTGGCGGTCGGGGCGATCGCGAGGATCGGCGTCCGCGGCAACGCTGTGGGGAGCGGTCCCTCGAAGATCACGAGGTCCCACTCGGTGCCGTCGGCGCGGGCGGCCTTGGCCGGGTATTCGGACGGCAGGATCCCGAACAGACGGACGTTCGGGAGGTATGAGAGCGCCGTCTCGAGATACGGGTCGCCCTCGCCGACGACGAGGATCTCGCGCGCTCGATCGGGCGGGATGACGGCCCAGGCATGGTCGTCGACGGCGAGCTGGTCGGGATCGCCGGTCGCGGCGGGGTCGGAGCTGACGAGCCGGAGCTCGAGCGTCGCGACGTCGCGAGGGACGTCATCGATGACGACGTCGGATCGCGCCTGCGCCTCCAGCTGGAGGTCTCGGACCTCGATGAGCCCGCCGTCGCCCCAGACCTCCAGCCTGCGCGCGGCCCGGTCGAGATCGAGGTTCGCGACGCTCACGAAGACGGATCGGGTGACGGCCGACGGCGCCGTCCGGACGGCCAGCGCGACGATCGCCTGGTTCTTGCGCTCGCGCCCGACTGGAAGCACGGTGACCTTCGCCGGGACGGTCGCTGTTTTCGCGATCGGCGTCGCGAGCGCGCCGTCCGTCGCGACGAGGATCTGCGCGTCGCCGGAGCGCGCCGCCAGCTTGCCCGCGAGCTCGAGCGCGTCGCCGAGGTCGCCGCGGCTGCTGGACACCTCGATCCCGTCGAGCGCCTGTCGGACGCGCCCGAGATCGGTCGTCTCGTTGACGACGATCCGTGCCCGCCGGTCCGCCGCGATGACGCTGACCTTGCCACCGGTAGGAAGGTCGCGGAGAGCGGCAAGCGCGGCGGATTTCGCGACCTCCAGCCGGTCCGGGCCGACGTCCGTCGCGCCCATGCTGGCCGACGTGTCCAGCACCACGACCACGTCCCGCGCGAGCCCGGCGGGCCGCTCGAGGAACGGTCGTGCGGCGAGGACGGCGAGGATCGCCACGAGCAGCAGCTGGAGCAGCAACAGCAGGCTCCGTCGGAGGTTCTGCCACGGCGCGTTCGCCTCGACGTCTGCCATGAGCCGCGACCAGAGCATCGTCGAGGGGACGATCGTCTCGTCGCGCCGCAGCTTGAGCAGGTACATCGCGACGACCGCCGGGATGAACAGCAGTCCGAGCAGCGCGAGCGGGGTCGTGAACGGCATCGCCTACGCCAAAACCCGGCGGCGGCGGAGCTCGGTGAACATGAGATCGGCGAGATTCGTATCGGACGAGAGGTCGACGTAGGACGCACGCCGCTTTGCGGCAAGGTCCGCGAAGCCGGTCTTCCACGCAGCGAGTCGCTCCTTGTAGGCGTCGACTGTCGCGAGATCCACCGTGACGTCGATCCCGTCGCCCGTTTCGACATCGACCAGCCGCAGGTCGCCTTCCAGCTGTGGATCGACCTCTTCGGGCGACAGGACGTGGAGGATGACGAGCTCAGATCCCGTCGCCGCGAGCTCGCGGATGACCTTGTCCGCGGCCGAATCGAGCAGGTCCGAGACGAGGATGACCACGCCTCGTCCGTGGAGCTGCGCGGCGGCATGCCGGGCGGCCGCGACCAGATCCGTCGGCCCCTCGATGGGTTCGATGTCGGATAGGTCCGCGAGAAGGCGGAAGACCCGTCCCGAGCCGCGCATCGCCGCCCGACGCCGCGCGATCCGGCCCGACAGCGCGCTGACCGCGACCCGATCCTCGCTCGCGAGACCGATGTAGCCGAGTGCGGCGGCCGCCCGTTTCGCGAAAAGCAACTTCGAGGGGTTGCCGGTCGCCATCGACGCCGACGCGTCGATGAGCAGCGTGACCGTGACGTCCTCCTCCTCGACGAATAGCTTGACGAACAGCTTTTCGAGCCGGGCGTAGACGTTCCAGTCGAGCTGGCGCAGGTCGTCGCCGGGCGTGTAGTCGCGGTAGTCGGCGAACTCGACCGACTGGCCGCGCTTGACGCTTCTCCGACCGCCCTTCAGCCCGCCACGCACCGGCGAGCGCATGAGCAGCAGCAGTCGCTCGAGCTGGCGCAGGAACGCCTCGTCGAAGACGGTGGGGTCGACGTGGCTCGGCAGGAACGCCTGGCGCGTGCCGATGGCGGCGGTCGGCGGCGTGCTGGAAGGGTCCATCGCGCGGTCGCCGCCGGTGATCCGGACTACTCGACGGTCGGCGCGACGACCGCGTCGAGGATGGACCGGATCACCGCCTCGCTCGTGATGCCTTCTGCCTCGCCCTCGAAGTTGAGGATGATCCGGTGGCGGAGCGACGGCAGCGCGACCGCACGGATGTCGTCGGTCGAGACGTTGAACCGGCCATCCAGCAGCGCGTAGATCTTGCCCGCGGTCACGAGCGCCTGAGCGCCGCGCGGCGACCCGCCGTAACGCACGTAGTCCCGGACGAGCCCGGGCGCGCGCGGCTGGTCGGGGTGGGTGGCCGCCAGCACGCTCACGGCGTACGCGGTCACGTGCGGCGCGATGGGGACGGCGCGGGCAAGCCGCTGCATCTCGACGATCTCGTCGGCGGTGCAGACCTTCTCGGCAGTCACCAGGTCCGCCCCCGTCGTGCGGTCCATGATCGCGATCAGGTCTTCCTCGGACGGGAAGGGGACCATCACCTTGAAGAGGAAACGGTCGAGCTGCGCTTCGGGCAGGGGATAGGTGCCTTCCATCTCGAGCGGGTTCTGCGTCGCGAGCACGAAGAACGGCGCCTCGAGCGGGAAGCGCTGTCGGGCGACCGTCACCTGGTGCTCCTGCATCGCCTCGAGGAGGCTCGACTGCGTCTTCGGCGTCGCGCGGTTGATCTCGTCGGCGAGGACGAGGTTGGCGAAGATCGGCCCGGGCTGGAAGCGGAAGACGCGCTGGCCGCCCTCCTCGATGAGGATGTTCGTGCCCGTGATGTCTGCAGGCATCAGGTCAGGCGTGAACTGGATCCGGTTGAAGGTGCAGTCGATGACGTCGCCGATGGTCCGCACGAGCATCGTCTTGCCGAGCCCAGGGACGCCCTCGAGCAGGACGTGGCTGTTGGCGAGCAATCCGGTGAGCGTCTGCCGGACGAGCGCGGCCTGGCCGACGATGACTCGACCGACCTCGCGTTCGATGGCCTGCGCGCGCTCGGCGAACGCCTCCGGTGCGAGTCGGGGAGTGGCCTGGTCGGGCGTACTGGGTGCGCTCATCGGTGCCTCCGGATCGTCAGTTCGATGGGTCGAGCGAGGAGAAGTAGTCGCGGACGTAGTCCTTGATGGAGAGCGGGATGTAGCCGCGATCGAGCGAGGTCTGCGCATAGCGTTCGAAGTCGGTGAAGACCTGCTGGTAGGGAGTCAGCGTCCCGTTGTTCGAGCCCTGGCCGGTGCCATTCCCTTGCTGGGTCTGACCGTCACCACCCGTGCCCGACACGTACGATGGGTCGCCGGGCTTGCCCAGCCGGTCGAATGGCGCGAACACGGAAGACAGGTCGGCGCCGAGCTGGGCGGGCCGGTTGGGGTTCGTCGGCCCGGCTGGGTGGCCGTTTCCGCCGATGCCGTTGCCGAGCGAACGGGCGCTCGAGCCGCCGCCACCGATCGCGCCTTGGCCCTGGCCTTGCCCCTGACCCTGGCCTTGCCCTTGGCCCTGGCCCTGGCCCGTCGGGTTCGGGCTTCCCTGACCTTGCCCTTGCCCCTGACCGCTGGGACGCGGACTTCCTTGCGCGCGGCCCTGCCCCTGTCCTTGCTGGCCCTGGCTGGCTGTCTGTCGCCCGGCGTCTGCGAGGTCGCGACGGGCATCCTGCAGCCGTGAGGCGGCTGCGGACAGGTCGCGAGCCGCGGTCACGCCGCGATCGGCGCCTGTGAGCGCATCGCCGAGCCGATCGAGCGCCGACTTCGCGCCCGCGCTGTCCCCCTGCGCCAAGCTTTGTGCCGCCGAGCTCAAGGCCGCGCCGGCGGAGCCGTCG
>JBJMNA010000034.1:0-2771 GCA_045804485.1 Chloroflexota bacterium | reverse complement strand
CGACGACGAACGACAGCGTGCCGGCATGCGTGTCCACGATCGGGCTCACGGTGAACAACCGGTCGGTGAGCTGGAACGCCCCGGTGCTCGTCCGTGGGTCGATGGCGCCGGGGGCGATGGACAGGCGCGCGGTGAGCGTCCAGCGGCCGGGCTCGAGGGGGTCGAGGCCGGGGCCGTTCATGACGTTGTAGCGCAGGGTCAGCCGGGCGTCCGACATGGTCGCGTGGGTCGGCGGGAATCGCGTGCCGCGATCGGCCAAGCGGAGGACGAGGCTGTCGGGATCGATCGTGGCTCCGGGCGGACATCGGGCCTCGACGATGACCTGGACGCGCTCCCAGCGGATGGAGACGAGCTCGATCGACGGATCGGCCGTGCGGTCTGACATCTGGCGGATGATACGGCCGGTGCCCGGTGGCGAGCGTGCGCGCTACTCTGGCAGGCACAGGAGGTGTGGATGAAGATCGGCATGGTCGTGCTCGCGGGAGGCATCGGCAAGCGCATCGGGCGCCCCTTTCCGAAGCAGTTCCTGCTGCTCGGCGGCAAGCCCCTGATCGTCCATGTGCTCGAGAAGGCGCGGATCATCCCGGCCATCGAGCGGATCGTCATCACCTGCCCCGAAGCGCACCTTGACGAGACCCGGCGGCTCATCGCGAACCACGGCTTCGACGATCGATTCGGATGCATCGTCGGTGGCGCGTCGCGCCAGGAATCCGTCTATCGCGGGCTCGCGGAGCTTGCCGACACGGACTCCGTGATCATCCACGAGGCGGTGAGGCCGCTCGTCACCGCGGCCGAGTTCGAGACGCTCATCGCGGCCCCGGATCCGAATGCGATGTTCGGGATCCCGATCCCGTTCACGGTGCTCAAGGGCCACGAGTACGTCGAGGACCTGCTCGAACGCGACGAGCTCGTCAACGTCCAGCTGCCGCAGAAGTTCGACCGTGCGGCGCTGATGGCCGCTCACGAGGCCGCCCGGCGCGACAACACTGTCTTCACCGAGGACGCCAGCCTCTTCCATCGCTACGCGGGCAGCCCCGTCCGGATCCTGCCCGGGTCGGAACGGAACATCAAGATCACCGTGCCGACCGACATCGTCACCGCGGAGGCCATCTACGCCGACGTCATCGGTCGCGGCCGCTGACGATGGGCAAGGTCTGCGTCATCACCGGGGCCAGCCAGGGCATCGGTCGAGCGGCGGCGGTCCGGTTGAGCCGGTCGCCCGACGTCGACGCGCTGGTGCTGATCGCCCGCAGCGAAGAAGGCCTGAAAGGGACCGCGGCCGAGCTGTCCGCGGCCGGCAAGCGGGTCGAGCTCATCCCCTACGACCTCACCGACCTCGATGGCATCCCGGCACTCGTCGAGCGGATCCATCGCGAGCACGGCGGGATCGACATCCTGCTCAACATCGCGGGCTACGCCGATCCCCAGTCGCTGCTCGACACGTCGACCGACAACATCGTCCAGACGTACACGATCAATGTCTTCGCGATGCTCGTGCTCATCCGCGAGGCCGTCCGCCACATCGGCGCGCGACCGGCCAAGATCCTGAACGTGGCGTCCACGGCGGGGATCACGTCGCGACCCGGCTGGCTGGCCTATGCCTCCTCGAAGGCCGCGGTCGTCTCCCTCTCGGCGACCCTCGCCGATGAGCTCGCGGGGAGCGGCATCAAGGTCTACTCGATCTCGCCCGGCCGGACGGCGACCGACCTCCGTCGCAAGCTCGCGCCCGAGGAGGACCCGAGCACGATCATGCAGCCGAGCCAGGTCGCGGACGTCATCGCCCAGCTGATGAGCGACGACGAGGTCACGCTCGACGGCCAGAACATCATCGTCCGCACCCGGGCGTAGCGGCGGATGGGCCGCCTCGAATATGCGATCGCGAGTGTCCTCCTTCGCGTCATCGGCCTCGTGGCCGCGTTCCTGCCGGTGCATCTCGACCGTGTCGTTTTCGCCACAGCGCGGGTGTCGACGCTCGACGGGAACCTGCTGCATATCCACCGCGCGCTGACCGCGCGCCACCCGGAGCTCGACGTGGTGCTGATTCTCGAGCCGTACAGCTATGGCCTCCGCGGGAAGCTCGCCTATCTCGTCCGGCTCATCCGGGGGATGTACCACCTCCAGACCGCCCGGCTGTTCGTCGTCGACAACGCGTACCTCCCGATCCATGTCGCGCCACACCGCCGGACGACGACCGTCGTCCAGGTCTGGCACGCCGCGGGGGCGCTCAAGCGGTTCGGGCTGGACACCGCGACGCCGCTCGCCGAGCCGGAGCGGACCTTCCTCCACCGCTACTACGACGCTGTCGTCGTCGGCGGCGACTGGACACGGCGACCCTATGCGGCCGCCCTGCGGACACCGCTCGAGCGCGTCGTCGCGCTCGGGTCGCCGCGGACGGATGCGTTCGTGGACGCGGGCGCGACGGAGGCGGCCCGCGCCAGAGTGCTCGCCGCTCATCCGGAGCTCGTCGGCCGCCGCGTCGTCCTGTACGCGCCCACGTTCCGCGGTCGCGGGATCGACAAGCACGCCGCGCCAGGGCTCGATGCCGTCCGGCTCCGCGCCGCCTTGCCTCCCGAGTTCGCGCTCGTCCTGAAGACGCACCCGAACCTCGATCCCGCCACGACGCCGACGGAGGGCTTCGATGTCGTCGCCGATCCGACGGGCGACGTCAACGACCTCCTGCCCGCGACGGACATCCTCGTCACCGACTACTCGTCGTCGGTCATCGAGTTCGCGTTGCTCCGTCGGCCGATCGTGCTGCTCGTCCCCGACCT
>JBJMNA010000033.1:0-5538 GCA_045804485.1 Chloroflexota bacterium | reverse complement strand
TACTCACTGGTCGACACCGCCATGAAGGTCGTCGGCGTCGGGAGCGTCGGGTTGTTCGCGGTCGTCGTCCTTCTCGATGGCGGCGACGGCGACGATCCACTCTTCCTCCAGGCCAAGGAGGCAGAAGCGTCCGTCCTCGAGCGGTTCCTCGCCCCGAGCCCCCAGCCCCACCACGGTGAGCGGATCGTGACCGGCCAGCGCCGGCTCCAGGCGGCCAGCGACATCCTGCTCGGCTGGACGACGGGCGAGAACGGCAGGCAGGTCTACGTCCGCCAGCTCCAGGACCAGAAGGCTGGCGCGCTCATCGACGCGATGACGCCGGACGACCTCACGACCTGGGGCGAGCTCTGCGCGTGGGCGCTCGCGCGGGGCCACGCTCGATCCGGCGAGCCCGCCACGATCGCCGCGTACCTCGGGACCGACCGTGCGTTCGGCCTGGCCGTCGAGAGCTTCGCGGAGACATACGCCGACCTCAACCAGCACGACTTCGAGGCACTTGGCGCGGCCGCGGCATCCGGCCGGATCGTTGCTCGAACCGGGGTCTGACGGCGTCGCCCGGTTCTCAGGGCTCCGCCGCCTGCTAGGCTTCGGTCCCCGTCACGGGCACAGCAGAGGGTGGGCTGGACATTGACCGACGACGTGATCACCACGACCGAGACCGCTCGCGTGCGCCCGGCGCCACGTCGAAGCCGGAGGATCCTGGCGGGCATCGCGCTCGTCCTGGCGTGTCTGTCCATCCTGTTGACGACCGTCGCGATCTGGACGCACCAGGTCGCTTTCAAGAGCGACCGCTTCACCGCGCTGGTCAGCGACGTCTTGGACGAGCCCGCGGTGATCGACCCCCTCGCCGAACGGATCAGCGTGCAGGTCGTCACCGCACTTGACGTCAAGTCGCGGATCGAGAACCGACTGCCGGACATCGCGAAATCGCTCGCGGCGCCGCTGACGATCCAGATCCAGGAAGCCATCGACCGCCGGCTCCAGACGGCTCTTCTGAACCCGCGACTCCAGGAAGCGCTGAAGAAGACGGTCGCCTTCGCGCACGAGCGGATCGTCAACCTGTTGCGCGGCGATTCGAATGTGCTCTCAGTGGCCGACGGGTACGTCGTCATCGAGGTGTGGCCCGTCGTCGGCGCCGCCTTGGACGAATTGCAGTCGGAAGGGCTCATCCCGGCCGACATCCAGCTGCCGGACCTCTCATCGCCCGAGCCGCCGGATGTCCTGTCGGGTCGCCTGGCCACGGTACTCGGGATCAGCCTGCCGGCCGATTTCGGGACGATCAAGCTCATGCCGGCCGATCGGCTACTCGCCTACCAGGGGTACGTCCGCGCGTTCGACATCATCGTGATCGTCCTCATCCTGGCGACGCTCGGGCTCATCGCGCTGGCCCTCTGGCTGTCAACGCGTCGCCGACGGATGCTCCTGTTCCTCGCGATCGGGTCGATCATCGCGTTCGTGCTCGCGCGGCTCGCGGTCAACGGGATCGTCGGTGCCGTCGTGTCCGGGGTCGACGACGCGGATCTCGCGCTCGCGCTCCGGACCATCATCGACGCGGTCGTCTCCGACTTCCGCGGCCTGACGACGCTGATCCTCATCGCCCTGGTCGTCGTCGCCGTCGCGGCGTATCTCGCGGGCCGTCCGCGGTGGGTCACGACGGTCGCGTCGAGCGCTGGTGGTGCCGCGGGACGGGCGGGGTCGGCGGCCGGTGCGGCGGCAGGATCGGCTGCAGGCGCCGCGGTGATCGCGACCCCAAGCCGGGAGACCGTCGGCCGGACGGTCGTCGCCAACCGCGCCACCGTGGAGCGGGCAGGTGTGGCGGTCATCGCGTTCATCGTCCTCTGGATCGCGATCGGACTCGACGTGGCGCTCCTTGCGGGCGCCCTGTACATCGGTTTCGAGATGGTCCTGCGCGTCCTCGGTTCCCCGTCAGACGACGTCGAGGCTGACATCGACGAAGCCGGCGGTGCGGAGGTCTGATGGCGCAGGACGTCGCGCCCGCGTCGGACACTCCGCCCGCCCCGGGCATCGCGTCCACCGAGACGCTGGACGACGAAGACGCCGTCGGCCGGTTCGCCGACGCAGCGCGGACGGCGTGGCAGGACGAGCGGGTCGAGATCGTCGCGGCGATCCTGCTGTCGCTCGCGACCGTGCTCTCGGCATGGGGCGCCTACCAGGCGACCCGCTGGAGCGGCGTCCAGGCAGACAGCTATGCCGCGTCAGCCGCGTCGCGCTCGGAGAGCGTCCGCCATGGCTCGATCGCATCGCGCCAGATCCAGGTCGACGTCGCGACGTTCGTGGCCTGGTCCAATGCCAAGGCCGCCGGCGACGTGAAGCTGACGATCTTCTATGAGAACCGTTTCCGGGCGGAGTTCAAGCCCGCCTTCGATGTCTGGCTCGGCGGTGCGCTCGGTCCCAGCGGTCTGCCCCTCGGAACACCGTTCGACCTGTCCGAATACAAGCTCGCCGAGCAGGCGCTGTCCGACCAGGACCTCGCCGACGCCGAGGGGGCGCTCGCGGACGCCCAGGCAGCCAACCAGATCTCAGACAACTTCGTGCTGACGGCTGTCCTGTTCGCGTCCGTCCTGTTCTTCGCCGGCATGGCCGCCCGGTTCCGGCCGAAGTGGCTGCGCTGGATGATGCTCGGCGTCGCGCTGGTCGTCTGCGTCATCGGTCTCGGCGTCGAGTTCCTGCTGCCGCAGAACGTCGGGTTCTAGAGGCGCGGTTCAGACCTCGACGGGCGCCGCCAGCTTCTCGATCCGGATGGCGGTCGCCTTGAATTCGGCGGTGCCCGATTTCGGGTCTGTGGCGTCGATCGTCAGCAAGTTGACCGCGACGTCGTCCTGGAAGTGCATCGTCATGAACGTCAGGCCGGGCCGGAGCGACGGGTCGATCCGGACGGGAACCTCCACCTGCCCGCGGCGCGACACGACCCGGACGACCTCGCCGTCGGCGAGCCCGTACGTCGCGGCGTCCTCCGGGCTCGTATCGAGCGACTCGCCGCGCCGCAGCGGCGACGTGTAGCCCGCGGTCTGCACACCGGTGTTGTACGAATCGAGCCGGCGGCCGGTCGTCAGCCGGATCGGGAAGTCGTCGTCGAGGCGGTCGACCGGCGGGTCGTGCTCGACCGGCACGAACGGGACGCGGTTGCCGGGGAGAGGGTCCTCCCACAGCCGGGAGTGGAGGAACAGTTCGCCCGGGTGGGTCTCGTCCCAGCACGGCCACTGGATCCCGCCAAGCTCGTCGAGCCGCTTGTAGCTCATCCCGGCGTGGACCGGCGAGAGTCGCCGGACCTCGTCCCAGACGGCTTCGGCGTCGGCCTCGCCCCAGTCCGCGCCCATCCGGTTGGCAAGGTCGAAGATGATCTCCAGGTCGTCGCGCGCTCCGTCCGGCGGCTCGACGGCTTTGCGGACGCGCTGGACCCGGCGCTCGGAGTTCGTGACCGTGCCCTCGGATTCGGCCCAGGCAGCCGTGGCCGGCAGGACGACGTCCGCGAGCTGCGCCGTCTTGGTGAGGAACATCTCCTGCACCACGAGGAACTCGAGGCTCTCGAGGAGGTGGATCGCCTTCTTCTGGTCGGCCTCCGACTGGACGGGGTTCTCGCCGATGCAGTAGACGGCCGTCAGGTCGCCGCGCTCGATCGCGTCGAACATCCCCGACAGGTGCCAGCCTCGCGTGGGCGGGACGCTGACGCCCCACTCGGCATCGAACCGCGCGCGGATCGCATCGTTCTCGACGTGCTGGAAGCCCGGCAGCCGGTCCGGCAGCGCGCCCATGTCGCCGCCGCCCTGGACGTTGTTCTGGCCACGCAACGGATTCACGCCGCTGCCGTACCGCCCGACATGGCCCGTCAGCAGGACGAGCGAGATCAGCGCGAGCACGTTATCGACCGCGTTGTGATGCTCGGTGATCCCGAGCGTCCAGCAGATCATCGCCTTGGGCGCCTTCGCAAAGGCATGGGCGAGCTCGCGGATGGCCTCGGCAGGGACGCCCGTCTCGCGCTCGGCGTATTCGAGCGTGTAGGGCTCGACGCCGGCCTTGTACGCCTCGAAATCCATGGTGGCGTGCGCGATGAAGGCCCGGTTCTCGAGGCCTGCGGCGATGATCTCGCGACCGATCGCGTTCGCGAGGGCGATGTCGCTGCCGACGTCGAGGCCCAGCCAGCCGTCGGCCCATTCCGCGGATGAGGTGCGGCGCGGGTCGACCGCGTAGAGGCGCGCGCCGTTATGGACGCCGCGGAGCACGTGGTGGAAGAAGATCGGATGCGTCTCGCGGGCGTTGCTGCCCCACAGGACGATCAGGTCCGTGTCTTCGACCTCGCGATATGAGGATGTGCCGCCCCCGGCACCGAACACTGTCGCCAGACCGGCGACACTAGGGGCGTGTCACGTCCGGTTGCAGCTGTCGATGTTGTTGCTGCCCAGGACCGCCCGGCTGAACTTCTGTGCCGCGAAGTTGACCTCGTTGGTCGCCTTCGAGCAGCTGAAGGTGCCGAACGTCGTCGGGCCGTGGGCCGCCTTCGCGGCACGGAACCCGTCGACCGTCTTGGCGAGCGCTTCCTCCCAGGTCGCCGGTCGGAGCTCGCCACCCTTCGTGTCGCGCACGAGGGGCTGGGTCAGTCTCACGTAGGGCTTCGCCACGCTGTGGCCTCCTGCGGTTGACGACGGGGAGAGTGTAGCGCGGGCGGGTCCGTCGACACCGTTGTTCGTCCGGTCGTCCGTTGCGCCGTGCCAGATTCCCGTGGCGTGGGCATTGGGCGAAGGAACGCGTCGGTCGAGGCGGCTGGCCGGGGTCCAAGCGGTCCAGGTGAGCGTCGCGGCCTCGATCCCGGTGTCACGGGTCCGAGCCGGACCGCACTCTCCTCGCCGAACGACCACCGGGTGGGAATCTGTCCGCGCTGGTGCCGAATATGAACGCCCGGCTCCGTGGCGCTAGACGTCGTCCCGCGCGGTCGGGTCGAAGAAGACGCGGAACAGCACGATGAAGCTGACGATGAGCGTCACCGCGAAGGCGATCATCGCGATGTAGGCGATCCCCTGGAATTGCTCGAGCTCGGGCTGGAGCAAGACCGCCATGACGATGGCCGTGCCGATGAGCTGGCCGACGACGATGATCCCGACCGCGGCCTGGCGCCCGATCGACGACAC
Source organism: Chloroflexota bacterium (assembly GCA_045804485.1). Taxonomy (GTDB): domain Bacteria; phylum Chloroflexota; class Limnocylindria; order Limnocylindrales; family CSP1-4; genus SPCO01. The sequence continues at coordinate 394 of JBJMNA010000033.1, read as the reverse complement.
GTTCCCGATCGACTTCTCGAGCCCGGTCGTGTCGATCTCGACCACGAACTTGCCCTTGTTGAACTGGTCGATCCAGGAGAGGGCTGCGCCCTCCAGCGACGGCACCTTCCTCGCGAGCTCCTTGCCGATCCTCACAGCCGTTCCCTGGAGCTGCTTCTGGATGTTGTCGGGCGTGAACGAGTCCAGCAACGCCGCGCGCGCCTCGGTCACCGCGGCCTCACCGAGGTCGATGTCGAATGACAGCGCGCGAGCCGTCTCCTCTGCCTGGATCACCGCCTTGATTGCGAGCGTCAGCTGACTGTCGAGCTGGACGCCGTTGTTGAAGACGGCGGACAGGAACGCTCCGAGCGCATCGCCCAGCGACGACGCCTTGCCGTAGACGAGGTACTGCCGC
>JBJMNA010000032.1:0-2905 GCA_045804485.1 Chloroflexota bacterium | reverse complement strand
TCGGCGCCGTCGATGTCGTGCCGTTCGTGCCGCTCGGCGCGACGACGCTCGACGACTGCGTCGATCTCGCCCACACGTTCGGGGAGCGGATCGCGCGGACCTATCAGCTGCCGGTATTCCTGTACGCGAAGGCAGCGAGTCGGCCGGAGCGGGTCAAGCTCGCCGATGTCCGCCGTGGCGGCTACGAGGGTCTGAAGACCGACATCTCGTCGAACGGTCGCGAGCCGGACTTCGGCCCGTCGCGGCTGCACCCGTCGGGCGGCGCGGTCGCCGTCGGCGCCCGCCCGTTCCTGATCGCCTACAACATCAATCTCGACTCGCGCGAGGTCGAGCTCGCCAAGCGGATCGCGCGGCGCGTCCGCGAATCGGGTGGCGGGCTGCCGAAGGTCCAGGCCAACGGCTTCTGGATCGAGGAGCTCGGTCGTGCCCAGGTTTCGATGAACCTGCTCGACTTCGGAACGACCCCGCTATGGCTCGTCTGGGAGACGGTCCGCGACGTCGCGGCCGAGGACGGCGTCGACCTCGCCGAATCCGAGCTCATCGGGCTCGCGCCGCTGGCCGCTTTCCTCGCCGTCGCCGATCGAGCGGAAGCGCCCGTCGACGACCCCATCGAGCGACGGCTCGCGGCAGCGGCCGCATTCCTGCGCCTCCGCGATTTCTCGCCGATGCAGGCACTGGAACTCCGACTCGAGGCAGCCCGGGCGGATATCGGCGCACGGAGATGACCGGCGGCCCGTTCCGGCTGATCCACGGGGGCCGGGGCGATGACGCGTCGCCGGGGGTGCTCATCGTCGGCGCGGCCGAGGTGGTCACCGTCGCGGGTGGCGTTCGGATGGGTCCGGCACAGGGCGACGTCGGCCGCTTGTCTGCCGCAGATGCCGGCGGCACCGACTCACCCGACGCACCCGTCGTCGCGATCTGGGAAGGGCGGATCGCGGCGGTCGGTCCACGCGCCGCCGCGGAGACGGCGCTCGAAGCCGAGGGCTATCCGCTCGGGCGGTTCGCGCGGATCGACGCGGCCGGAGGCACCGTCACGCCCGGGCTTGTAGACCCGCACACGCACCTGTTGTTCGGCGGATCTCGTGAGGCCGAGTGGCAGCTCCGGCAGCGGGGTGCGGGCTATCTCGAGATCCTTGCGGCGGGCGGCGGGATCCTGTCGACGGTCGCCGCGACCCGTGCCGCGTCGACCGACGAGCTGATGGCGCACGGCCGGCGGTGGCTCGACGAGATGCTCGGTCACGGGGTCACCACGATCGAAGCGAAGTCCGGCTATGGCCTCGACCTCGAGACGGAGATCCGGCTCATCGAGGCGGCCTACCAGCTGGGCCTGGAGGGTCCGATCGAGATCGTTCCGACATTCCTCGGCGCGCACGCCGTTCCGCCCGAGTTCCGGGCGCGGCCCGATGGCACCGAGGCGTATGTCCGGTCGGTCATCGACGACCAGCTGCCAGGGGTAGCTGCGCACGGCCGTGCCCGCTTCTGTGACGTCTTCTGCGAAACGGGCGTCTTTGACGCCGACCAGTCGCGCCGGATCCTCGAGGCGGCCGCCGGGTACGGACTGGCTCTCCGGCTCCACGCCGACGAGCTCGCCCCGTCCGGTGGCGCGGAGCTCGCGGCAGCCCTCGGCGCGCTGTCCGCCGACCACCTCGCGACGCCATCCGAGGCCGGCATCTACGCGCTGGCTGCCGCTGCTGCGGATGCGGACGACGACCGCACGGTCGTCGCCACGGTCCTGCCCGCGACGACATGGTTCCTGATGAAGGACCACGGCGCCCCGGCACGGACCTTCATCGATCGAGGCATCCCCGTCGCGATCGGCACCGACTTCAACCCGGGCACCTCCCCGACCGCGAGCCTCCCACTGGCGATGACCGTCGCCTGCCTGGAGCTCGGTCTCTCGCCCGACGAGGCGCTCTCAGCCGTGACGATCAACGCCGCCCGCGCGCTCGGTCTCGAGGACGAGATCGGCTCGCTCGAACCCGGCAAGGCGGCCGATGTCGTCATCTGGAAGGTCGCGACGTCGGCGCAGATCCCGTACTGGCCGGCCGCCGACCTGACGCGGACGGTGATCAAGCGCGGCCGGGTCGTCTTCGAGCGAGCCTGACCGACTCGGCTCTAAACCTGCTTGCCGCGCGATTCGAGAAGGACCGTCGTCGTCTCGACGGGCAGGCTCGTGGCGGTGACAGACAGCTTCGGCTGGGTCACCGCTTCGGCGCCCATCTCATGGAAGAACTTCTGGAGCGCCTCCGCGCAGTCGGCGTCGTCCTCGCAGAGTGGCATCGGGACGACGATCCTCGGGTCGAGCTGGGCGATGATCGCGGCCGCCTTCTGCGGTGTCAGGGAGCCGCCGAGCGGCACACAGGCGATGTCGACCGAACCGATGTCTCCGAGCTTCTCCTCCGAGAGCAGATGCCCGATGTCGCCGAGGTGGATCGTGTGGACGCCGTCGATCTCCACGACGAACGAGACCTGCTTGCCGGCCTCAGCGCCTTTCGCGTCGTCGCGATAGGTCCGGACGCCCGTCACGAGGACCTCGCGAACCTCGTACTCGCCGGGCCCATCGAGCACGAACGAATCGTCGAGACTCGACGGCAAGAGCGTCCGCCCGTCCCGCGACGCCTTTCCCTTCGCCTTCGGCAGCGGCCTGTCGTCAGGGTGGCTGAACGTCACGATGTCGCCGGTGATGCCCCTCCCCGTCGGCCCGACCACCGACTGGAACGGATCGGCCACCACGACCGCATCCTTCCCCCGCAGTCGTACACACGTCCGCCCATACCACGTCACTTCCATCCCCCGATTCTGACACACCACCCTGCACCCCGGATCATCCCGCACGCGGTGTGGAGTGACACGCGACGCGCGCAGACGGCGAGTGCCAAGCGCGACGGCGAACCAAGAATCGGCC
>JBJMNA010000031.1:0-9089 GCA_045804485.1 Chloroflexota bacterium | reverse complement strand
GAGAGCGACCATCTCCTCGAGCGAACGCCGCTTGTCGACCCGCCAGAACAGCAGCCGGTCGAGAACGGGATAGCTGAAGCCACCCTCGGTCTCGTCGGTCTGGCCGGGCCAGAGGTCGGCCGACGGCGGCTTCCGGACGATCGCGTCGGGGACGCCGAGGGCGACCGCGAGCTGGCGGATCTGGCTCTTGTAGAGGTCGCCGATCGGGTTGAAAGCCGACGCCGAGTCGCCGAACAGCGTCGTGTATCCGATGAGCAGCTCGGTCTTGTTGCCGGTCCCGACGACAAGCCCGCCGAACGTCACCGAGCGGTCGTACAGGACGGACATCCGCATCCGCGCCGCGAAGTTGCCACGCCGGATCGGGGTCGCCTCCCCGCCGGATACCCCGGCAGCGCTCTTGAAGTAGCCGTCGACCATCGGCGTGATGTCCACGAGATCGCTGGCACACCCGAGCGTCGCGATGACCGATTCGGCGTCAGAGCGCGACGCTGGTGATGACGTCCGGTACGGCATCATCACCGCGAGCAGCCGCTCGGCGCCGATCGCCTCCGCGACGAGGAACGCGACGACCGCCGAATCGATCCCGCCCGACAGACCGACGACCAGCCGCTCGAACCCCGCCTGCTCGAGCTGGCCGCGGATGAACTCCGCGATGACCCTGCGAGCGACCCCCGTATCGATCGCCAGCTCCGACGGCAGCTCGAACGCGACGTTCGGCGCCGTGTCCGTCCGGGTCATGCCCCGCGGTCGAGGGCGTGCGGGCCGCGCTCGCCGTGGGTCCCGAACCCGATCGGCTCGCGCGGTGCCTCCGCTCCGGCGACGTCGAATCCTTCCTCGGCGCCTCCTGCGGACGTCGAGTCCGACGCCAGGCCGGCCCGCTCGGCGATGATCCGCTCGAGCTCCCGGGCGTTCAGCTCGGGGCGCTCGTCGCGCAGCAGCGGAAGGGCGATCCGCTCGCGCCGGATGTCCGCCGTCGAGATCTCGACCGTGTAGAGCGCCTCGTCGTAGAGCGGCGCCGAGAACAGCGCCCGGCCGCTCGGGTCGATCACCTCGGACCCTCCCCAGAACGAGATCGACTCGTCCACGCCGACGCGGTTGCAGAACACGACGAAGGACGTCGTCAGCTGGGCGTATGTCCGCATCAGCGTCCGCCACGACGTCGCCGTGCCGAGACCGACCTCGTTGGTGGCGGCGAGGTCGCGCCCCGGCGACGACGACACGTTGACGAGGACCTGCGCGCCGTCGAGCGCGAGCAGCTGCGGCACCGGAAGGTGCCAGAAGTCCTCGCAGATCCCGATCCCGATGCCGACACCGAGACGTGACGGCACCGCCCGGAGGAGGTCGCCGGCACCGAAGAACCGGCGTTCGTCGAACAACCCGTAGGTCGGCAGGAACAGCTTCCGGTGGACGTGCGCGATCTCGCCGTCCTCGAGGAGCGCCGCCGCGATGAACAGCCGGTGGTCGGCGGATTCCTCGACGAACGAGACGATGGCAGACAGCCCCCGCGTCGCCGCTGCCAGCCGGCCGAGCCGGACGTCGTCGAGCCGCATCGCGACCTCGGACGCGAGGTCCTGCAGCTGGTAGCCGGTCAGGCCGAGCTCTGGAAAGACGACGAGGTCGGCGCCGCGCGCGCGAGCTTCGTCGAGGAGCGCGTGGTGCGTTGCGAGGTTCGTCTCGAGTGCCCCGAGTCGCGGAGCGATCTGTGCCAGGGCGATCGTCAGCGACTGCACGTCCACGAGCATACGCGAGGGCCCGATGCTAGGCTTCGGGCTTGACCGCCGCGAGCCGCCGACCGTCCGGCCCCTTCGCCCGCCTCGTCCTTCTCGCTCTCCTCGCAGTCGGCTGTGGCGCGACCATCCCGCCCATCGAATCCTCTGCCCCGACTCCGACGCGCCCGCCTGTCACCCCCGCGCCGACGAGTGGCAGGTTCGTCGCGGCCGCCTATCCGGCGAAGGGCGACGCGCCGTGCGGGCAGAAGGCGCCGCCGGACGCGACGCACGCGTCGTACACGGGCAACCTCAAGCGCATCACCGCCGAGGACGCGCGGACGGTCGTCTTCGAGCTGTGCGACCCGGATGTGACGTTCCTGACGAAGATCGCGGACCCGGCCTTCGGCATCAACGATGCCGGCTGGCTCCGTGCGCACGTCGGCGCGACGGGTGGCAGCGAGTCGATCGACACCGCGATGAACGGCACCGGGCCATATCGCCTCGAGGGGTGGAAGAAAGGTAAGGAGCTCAGCCTCGCCCGGCACGACGGGTACTGGGGCGACCCGGCGCTCAATGAGCGGCTCATCGTCCGCTGGAACCCGGACTCCCACGGGCGGGTCGACGAGCTCGAAGCGGGCACCGTCGATGGCATCGACGACGTCGCGGCCGCCGATATCGACACGATCGACGGTGACGTCAGCACGGTCAGCGCGTTGCGACACGGGCTCGAGGTCGTCTATCTCGGCGTCAGCAACACGGTCTCGCCATTCGATAACGAAGGTGTCCGCCGGGCGCTCGCCCTCGGCATCGATCGGAAGGCGATCGTCGGGCGCTATCTCCCTCCTGCCGCCGAGCTGTCGACCTACGCCGCGCCATGCGCTCTCCCGTATGCCTGCAGCGGCGCGGCCTGGTACGACTACGATCCGACGCTCGCCAAGGAGACGCTGACGGCGGCCGGGTACCCGACGGGGTTCGTCACGAAGATCCATTATCCGGCCGCGCCGAGTGTCTCGATCCCGGACCCCGGTGCGCTCGCGCGCGACCTCCAGGCACAGCTGGAGACGAACCTCGACATCACCGCCGAGCTGGTTCCCGAGCCCGAGGACACCTACCGCGCAGCGGTCGATGCCGGGACGATGGATGGCATCCACCTCCTGACACAGACACCGGACGTCGCCGATGTCAGCGCCTCGCTGGACCCGCGCTTCGTCACCGGCGCCAAGGGCGAGGCGGGCACGCGCTACGACGACATCGTCAAGGCGCTCGACACCGGCCGCTCGACCGCGAACGGGGCCAAGCGCGACGCGGCGTACAAGAAGGCGAACGACGCGATCCAGGCCGACGTGCCGCTGATCCCGCTGGCCTCCGTCGGCTCGCACGCGGCGTTCCTCGCAGACGTGAAAGGCGGGCTGGCGTCACCGGTGCGACAGGAGGCGTTTGCCCGGATGACCCCGAGCGACCGCCGCCAGCTGGTCTGGCTGACCAGCCACGAGCCGCCCGGGCTCTCCTGCGCTGACGACGTGGACACGGTCGCCCGGCTCGTGTGCGCGCAGGTCGTGGAAAGCCTGTATGCCTACGAGCCCGGCCGTGCAGCCGTGGTGCCGGCCCTCGCCGAGAAGTGCACGCCCGACGACGACCTCGCGACGTGGAGGTGCACGCTGCGGAAGGACGTGCTGTTCGCGGACGGGTCGCGCCTCGATGCCAACGACGTCGTGCTGAGCATGGCTGCGCAATGGGACGCGGATCACCCGCTCCACGTCGGTCGCGACGGGGCCTTCACGACGTTCCGGACGCTGTTCGGCGGGTTCCTCGATCCACCGGCCGGCTGAGCGCGTCGGAACCGGCTCGCGCCAAGTGGCGTCCCTCTTGCACGGGTGCTACCCTTCCGACGACCTTGCGCCAGGACCCCCGGGTCCGGTGAGGAAACGGCACGCTCCACGGACCAGGCAGGGAGGCCGGTTGGTCCGCGCCGGGAGCACAGAGGAGGAGATTCGAACGATGCTCCATACACCCAAGAGGTGGTCGATCAAGGGCGTGGCGTTCGCTGCGTCGTTGACGGTCGTCTTCGCGGCGTGCGGCGGCGCGGCAACCACGCCGAGCGCCAGCAGTGCGCCGGCGTCGACAGCTCCGTCGAGCGCTCCGGCCAGCACGGCTCCGAGCGCAGCGGCGAGCGCTGCGGCGTTCACGGCGAAGAGCTATCCGGAGACCGGCGATGCGCCGTGCGGCGTCGCGCCGTATGCCGGCAACATGAAGAAGATCACGGCCATCGACGCGCTCACCGTCGAATTCCAGCTGTGCAACCCCGATGCCGCCTTCCTCCCGAAGGTCGCGTTCAGCGCGTTCGGGATCCAGGACAGCGACTATCTCGAGAAGCACGTCCCGGACGGCTCGATCCTCGCCACGCCGAACGGCACGGGCCCATACAAATTCAAGGAATGGAGCAAGGGCAACCGGATGGTCTGGGAAGCGAACCCGGACTACTGGGGCGACAAGGCCAAGACCCCGAACCTCGAATTCCGCTGGAGCGATGAATCCGCGGCGCGCCTGCTCGACCTGCAGTCGGGCAACGTCGACGGCATCGACAACCCCGGCAGCACGGACATCGCGACCATCCAGGGCGACTCGAACCTCAAGTTCTATGCACGCCCGGGTCTGAACACGCTGTTCCTCGGGTTCAACAACACGCAGAAGCCCTTCGACGACGTTCGCGTCCGTCAGGCCATCGCCATGGGCCTCGACCGCGACCAGATCGTCAAGAACTTCTTCCCGGCCGGTTCGACCGTCGCCGATTACTTCACCCCGTGCGAGATCCCGTTCGCCTGCAAGGGCGACAAGACGTGGGGCTTCGACGCGGCGGCCGCCAAGCAGCTCCTGTCCGACGCCGGCTACCCGGACGGCAAGGGCCTGAAGGTCGACATCAACTTCCGCGCAGCCGTTCGCGGCTACGACCCGAACCCGCCCGTCGTCGCGACGGAGATCGCGCAGCAGCTCAAGAAGAACCTGGGCATCGAGGCGACGCCGAAGCTCCTCGAGTCGGGCGCCATGATCGACGGCTTCACGCAGGGCACGCTGAAGGGTCTCAGCCTCATCGGCTGGGGCGCGGACTATCCGGATCCGTCGAACTTCCTCGACTACCACTTCGGCTCGGGCTCGGGCAAGAAGTTCGGGACCCCGTTCCAGGACATCGTCGACGCCCTCAACCAGGGCCTTGCGACGGCGGATCCCGCCGCTCGTGAGAGCGCCTATTCGACCGCCAACAATCTCATCAAGCAGCACGTCCCGGCCGTGATCATCGCTCACGGCGCATCGGGCGACGCCTTCAAGGCCGACGTGACGGGCGCCTACGCCTCCGTCTTCGGCGGCGAGCAGCTCGCGCGCATGCAGCCGGCCGATCGCCAGACGATCGTGTTCGAGCAGAATGCCGAGCCGCTGAGCCTGTTCTGCGCGGATGAGTCCGACGGCGAGAGCCTCCGGGCCTGCGAGCAGAGCAACGAGTCGCTCTATCGCTACGACGGCGCGAATTCCGTGCCGGCCCTCGCGACCGAGTGCACTGCCAGCACCGACTCCAAGACCTGGACCTGCAAGCTCCGCGACGGCGTGAAGTTCCACGACGGCGCCTCGCTCGACGCCAACGACGTCGTCGCCTCCTATGCCCTCCAGTGGGACACCAAGAACCCGCTGCACAAGGGCCGCGCCAGCTCGTTCGACTACTGGCCCGGACTCTGGGGTGGCTTCCTCAACCCGCCCGCTTCGTAGGCCGTCCGCTTCCGCGAACGACATGGATCGGGGGCGCCGCACCTGCGGCGCCCCCGATCGTCACTCACCGAGACCCTCGCCCGGAGGGGGTGACCCCCACCCGTGACACAGTTCATCCTTCGTCGGATCCTCGTCACCATCCCGGTCCTGCTCGGGATCGTGTTCATCGTGTTCGCGCTCGCTCGCCTCGTGCCGGGCGATCCGTGCCGCGCCGTCCTCGGTGAGAAGGCCACGGATGCGATCTGCAACGAGTTCATCGCCCGCCACGGGCTGAACCAGCCGATCCCGGTCCAGTTCGCCGACTACCTCGGCCAGCTCGCGTCAGGCGACCTCGGCATCTCGATCAAGCACTCTCAACCGGTGACGGAGCTCCTCATCGAGCGCCTCCCGACGACGATCGAGCTCACCATCCTCGCGATGATCTTCGCCGTCTCGGTCGGTGTCCCGCTCGGGCTCCTGTCTGCGGTCCGCCACAACTCCAAGTCCGACGTGGGCACGATGGTCGTCGCGAACCTCGGCGTCTCGATGCCGGTCTTCGTCCTCGGCCTGCTGCTCATCTTCCTGTTCGCGATCGTCTTCAAGAACACCCCGCTGGCGCTCCCCTCCTCCGGGCGGCTGAGCTCCGGGGTCACAGTGACGCCGCTCGCCGTCGTCTGGGGCTTGCAGAGCTGGGACGGCCTGCCGCGGGGGATCCTCGATTTCGTGTCCGGGATCTACATCTTCAGCTCGTTCATCACCGGGCAATGGGGCGCGACCGTGGACGCCTTCCGGCACCTCTTGCTGCCGGCCATCGCCCTCGGGACGATCCCGCTCGCGATCATCGCGCGGATCACCCGGTCGAGCCTGCTCGAGGTCTTGGGACAGGACTACGTCCGCACGGCCCGGGCAAAGGGCCTCAACGAACGGAGCGTCGTGATCCGGCACGCCGCGCGGAACGCGCTCCTCCCCGTCGTCACGATCATCGGACTCCAGCTCGGTGCGCTCCTGTCCGGTGCGGTCCTGACGGAAACGGTGTTCAATCTGGCTGGCGTCGGGCGATCGCTGTACGAGGCGATCACCGGTCGCGACTACGTCGTGATCCAGGGCTTCACGCTGCTGATCGCGGTCATCTACGTGTGCGTCAACCTGGCCGTCGACATCTCGTACGGCTTCCTCGACCCGAGGGTCCGCCTCCGATGAATCCATCGCTGACCAAGGCCGCGACCACCTCGGACACGCTCGCCACCGACCCGCTGACGGGCCAGGTCGTCGTCGCCGAGCCGAAGCGCCGGTCGTCGGGTCTGTGGCGCGACACCGCACGGAACATCCTGCGGCAGCGGTCGGCCGTCGTCGGCCTGATGATCCTCGCGACGTTCGTGTTCATCGCGGTGTTCGCGGGTCAGATCGCGACGCACGACCCGTACGAGTCGCTGCTCGGAGTCGAGCCAGGCGTCACCGCGCGCGCCGCGCCGTGCATCCATCTACTCGGCTGTCCGGCGGACCAGCCGGAGCATCTGCTCGGCACGGACAGCAACTTCCGCGACGTGTTCAGCCGCGTCGTCTACGGGACCCAGACGTCGCTGCTCATCGGTCTGACAGCCATCGGCTTCGCGATCTTCGTCGGGTCGACCATCGGCGCGCTGGCGGGCTACATGTCGGGCTGGACGGACAACATCTTCATGCGTTTCATGGATGTCATCCTGGCGTTCCCGTCCCTCCTGCTCGCCATCGTCATCGTCACCGCCGCCGGTCCGAGCCTGTTCAACGCGCTCGTCGCCATCAGCATCGTGGCGATCCCCGTCTACGCGCGCGTCGCCCGGGCGTCCGTCCTGGCCTCGAAGGAGAACGACTACGTCACGGCGTCGCGCGCCCTTGGCGAATCGACGTTCGGCGTCCTCACCCGGCGGATCATGCCGAACTCGATCACGCCATTGGTCGTCACCGGGACGCTCGGCATCGGGGGCGCCGTCCTCGAGATCGCCGCGCTCGCCTTCGTCGGCGTCACGGGCGACATCCAGCGCGCGGAGTGGGGCTCGATGATCGGACTCGAGCGCAACCAGCTGTTCAGCGCACCGCACATGATCCTCGCCCCGGGCATCGCCATCACGCTGACCGTGCTCGCGTTCAACCTGCTCGGTGACGGACTCCGCGACGCATTGGACCCACGGCTCAACCGGTGACCCAGGCACCGACCGACGCCACCCGGACCGAGAGTCTCGGCCCGTCGCTCGACGAGACGGTCATCGAGGAGATCATCCCGGCGGCGGCTCGACGGCCGAAGCGCGAACGCGGCGATCGTCCGCTGCTCGAGGTCAAGGGTCTGCGAACGTCCTTCTACACCCGTGACGGTGTCGTCCGAGCCGTTGACGGCATCGACTTCCAGGTTGACCGTGGCGAGATCATGGGTCTCGTCGGTGAGTCGGGCTGTGGCAAGAGCGTGACGAGCCTGTCGATCATGCGCCTCGTCGCGAGGCCCGGGCGGACCGAGGCGGGCGAGATCCTCTTCGACGGGACGGACCTCCTGAAGCTCTCCGACGACGCGATGCGCCAGATCCGGGGAGACCGGATCTCGATGGTCTTCCAGCAGCCCACCTCCTCGCTCAACCCGGTCATGGAGGTCGGGCAGCAGATCGGCGAGGTGCTGCGGATCCACCGGAACATGAAGGGGTCGGTCGCCCACGCCCGCGCGATCGAGCTCCTGAAGCTCGTCGGCATCCCGGACCCGGAACGGCGGTTCAAGGCGTTCCCGCACGAGATGTCCGGCGGCATGGCGCAGCGCGTCATGATCGCCATGGCCCTCGCCTGCGAGCCGGAGCTGCTCATCGCCGACGAGCCGACGACCGCCCTCGACGTCACCATCCAGGCGCAGATCCTGGACCTGATGCGGAACCTGCGCGACGAGACCGGGACCGCGATCGTCCTCATCACCCATGACCTCGGCGTCGTCGCGGAAATGTGCGACCGAGTCGCGGTGATGTATGCGGGCGAGATCGTCGAATACACGGACGTGACGACGCTGTTCCGTGAGCCGCTCCATCCCTACACGCGCGGGCTGATCGGGTCGATCCCCGTCGTCGGCAACGTGAAGGACGAGCTGTCGGTCATCCCGGGCAACGTCCCGAACCTCATCGACCTGCCGAAGGGCTGCCGCTTCGCGCCACGCTGCGTCTCGCGGATCGAGGAGGACGTGGCGATCGCCCTCGACGTCCACCCGAACCTCCACCCGCTCGGGACAGGGCACGAGGTTCGCTGCTGGATGTATCACGACGTCCGCGGCGTCCCGCTCCCGAGGCCGGAGCACGGATCGCACGCGGCTGAGCCGACCTTCCAGCGGATCCCCGGCGAGCCCGTGGGCGCCGCCGTCATCTCCGATCCCCTCGCGACGCCGGAACCCGACAGTGCCGACACCCCGCTCAGCCCGCCCGGATGACCGTCCAAGCACCCATCCCGCCGGCCGCGCAGCCCGTTCCGGTCATCAGCCCGGTGAACGCGCCGGGTGACACCGAGCGCCCGCTGGTCCGCGTCCGCGACCTCGTCAAGCACTTCCCGATCCGCGGCGGGATCATGCAGCGGACGATCGCCACCGTCCAGGCCGTGGACGGGGTCAGCTTCGACGTCCGACGCGGCGAGACGCTCGGGCTCGTC
>JBJMNA010000030.1:0-12855 GCA_045804485.1 Chloroflexota bacterium | reverse complement strand
GCTCGATCGTCCCGACCGGCAGTTCCAGCACGCTGTTCGCGCCCCGCACGAACGGCACGACGCCGACCCACGCTCGAAGGCCGCGGTGGACCGACAAGACCGGACGGCCGTCGCCGCGGGCAGGATCAGGTTTCCCAAGAAACACGGCGTCGATCGCGAAGCGCATGAACATCATGTGGATGCCGTTCGTGCCCGCTAGCCAGAGACCGGTGCCGGGTTCCAGCGACGGTCGTCCCATGAGGCCCTTGAACTTGTCCCACAGGCCGTCGGCGACCTCGAGGCGTCCGCCCAGGTCGGTCCCGCGCGTGACGTTCCGGGCGCGAAGGTCCGCCGACATGTCGACGCGGTCCGTGCGGCGGCTACGGAGTCTTGAGGTTCTGGACGATCAGGATGATGGCCGGCCCGAGGATGACGATGAAGAGCGAGGGGAAGATGCAGCCGACGAGCGGGAACAGCATCTTGATCGGTGCCTTGGCCGCCATCTCCTCGGCGCGCTGCCGGCGCTCGATCCGGAGCTGCTCCGACTGGACCTGGAGGACCTTCGAGATCGACACGCCCAGCTGCTCGGCCTGGATGATCGCGCCGATGAAGTTCGTCAGCGGGACGACCTCGGTCCGGGCCACGATGTCACGGAGGGCGTCGCGGCGTGCCTTGCCGACGCGGACCTCCGCGAGTGCCCGCCGGAACTCATCTGACAGGGGACCGGCGAGCTTCTCGACGACCTTGCCCAGCGCGGCGTCGAAGCCGAGCCCGGCGCGGACCGAGATCGTCAGCAGGTCGAGCGCGTCCGGGATCATCATCAGGATCGCCTTCTGGCGTGCCTTGACCTTGCGGCCGAGCCAGAACTCAGGCGCGATGTAGCCGAAGATGGCACCGACCACCGCCATCAGCGCGCCGATGACGAACGGGAAGCCGAGCAGGCCGACGATCGCGAAAAGGAAGAAGAACAGGATCCCGCCGACGATCGCCCCGACCGCCTTGACGCCGAGCCAGTCGGCGACGCGCATGTCGCCGGGGTTCCCGGCGAGGGCAAGTCGCTTTTCGGTCGTTGCGCGCACGGAGGAGCTGGCGATCCGTGACGACGAGCGTGATAGCCGGCCGACGAGTGGACGAAGGGTCCGTTCGACGAACGGTTGCTGGAGCTCGAGCTCCTCGAGGTTCTTGGCCTGCATCGTCCCGAGCTGGGTCAGCCGTGCCTGGACGGGATCGACAGGCGAGCTTCCGGCGAGACCGATGACGATGAGCAGGATGCCGCCGGCCGCGAGCGCGGCGACGACGATGGCAACGACTGGCATCGTCTAGACCTCGATATCGACGATTCGGCGGATGGCTAGGAAGCCGAGGAACATCATGAAGCCGCCGAACATCAGGATGACGACGCCGGCCGGCAGGCCGAGGATCGCAGGCGGGTTATCAAACATCGGCTTCATGAAGTTCGGAGCGATGACGAAGAGGATCCCGGCGAGCCCGATCGGGAGGCCTGCGACGACGTAGCCCGACATCCGCTGCTGAGCCGTGAGCGTCCTGATCTCGCCCTTGATCCGAACGCGCTCGCGGATCGTGTATGCGATGGAGTCGAGGATCTCCGCCAGGTTGCCGCCGACCTGGTGCTGGATGCTGATCGCGGTCGCCATCAACTCGAGGTCGTCCGACCGGACACGCCGCACCATGTTCTCCAGGGCCTGGTCGAATGGTAGGCCGAGGTTGACTTCGCGGATGACGCGGCCGAACTCCGTCGAGATCGGTGGCCGGGATTCCCGGACGACGAGCTCGATCGCCTGAAGGAACGAGGAGCCCGCTCGGAGTGCGTTCGCGATGAGCGTGATCGTGTCTGGCAGCTGCTTGTTGAACGAGTTCAGGCGACCGCTCTTCCGTCGGCCGAGCCAGAACCGCGGCAGCATGAACCCGATGAATCCGCCGATGAGCAGGAACAAGGGATTACCGAATGACGAGATGAGAGGTGAGAGCAGCAGCATCACGAGCGGGATCCCGATCGTGATGCCCGCCCAGATGAGCAGGAACTCCGACGGCTTGAGCCGAAGGTCCGCACGTGCGATGTCGCGGGCAAGGTTGGCGCCGAAGTCGCGACGCTCGACGACCCTGTTGAGGCTCGCCAGCGCTTCGCTCTGCGAGATCAGCTCGGCGACGCCGCCCTGCCCTTTCGTCTTGGCCGGATCCGGTTTCGCCGTCGTGGCGTACCTCTCAAGGCGGTCGGAGATCCCCGAACTGCCTGAGGTCGCGATGCCGACCGCGATGAGGACGATCGCCAGAGCGGCGACGCCAGCGATCGCGAGCGCGGTTGTATCCACGGGTCGGTGCTCCTTCCCGTGCCTAGTAGGTGAACCCGAAGAGTCCGGGCGGAAGATTGATGCCCATGACTTCGAACTTCTCGACGAACTTCGGCCGGATGCCCGTCGGCTTCAGCCGGCCCTGGATCTTGCCTTCGACGACACCGGTCTGCTCGAAGACGAACACGTCCTGCATGACGATGACGTCGCCTTCCATCCCCTGGACCTCGGTGATGTTGACGATCTTTCGCGTGCCGTCCTTGAGTCGCGACTGCTGGACGATCAGATCCACCGCAGATGCGACCTGCTCGCGGATCGCCCGCAATGGCAGGTCGACACCGGCCATCAGGACCATCGTCTCGAGTCGGGACAGCATGTCGCGAGGGCTGTTCGCGTGGCCCGTCGACATCGACCCGTCGTGGCCGGTGTTCATCGCCTGGAGCATGTCGAGGGCCTCGCCCGAACGGCACTCCCCGACGATGATGCGATCAGGACGCATGCGGAGGGCGTTGCGGACGAGCTCGCGGATGGGGATCGCCCCCTTGCCTTCGATGTTCGGCGGGCGGGACTCGAGCGTGACCACGTGCTCCTGGCGGAGCTGGAGCTCGGCGGCGTCCTCGATCGTGACGATCCGCTCGTCATTCGGGATGAAGGACGACAGGACGTTGAGGGTCGTGGTCTTTCCGGAGCCGGTGCCGCCGGACACGAAGATGTTCAGGCGAGCCTCCACACATGCTCGAAGGAAGTCGAACATGTCTGCGGTGGCCGTGCCGAATCGGATGAGGTCGTCGACCGTGAACGGCGAAGCGGAGAACTTCCGGATGGTGATGACGGGCCCCACCAATGACAGGGGCGGGATGATGGCATTCACGCGGGAGCCGTCGGTCAGTCGAGCGTCGACCATCGGACTCGACTCGTCGACGCGACGGCCGATCGGGGCGATGATCCGATCGATGATGCGCATGACGTGGTCGTCGTTCTGGAACACGACGTTCGTCAGCTCGAGCTTGCCCGACCGTTCGATGTAGACCTGGCGGGGGCCGTTGACCATGACTTCCGTGATGGACTCGTCGCGCAGGAGCGGTTCGAGCGGCCCGAGTCCGATGATCTCGTCGGTGATCTGCTCGAGCATCCGGACGCGCTCGGCGCGGGTAAGCGCGAGGCCTTCCTCGTCGATGACCTTGCCGAAGATCTCCTCGATCTGGCGCCGGACCTCGACCTGGTTCGAGAGGTCGAGCTTCGGATCGAGATCCTGGATGACCCGGTTCTGGATCCGGAACTTCACGTCCCGGAACGACTCCCGGACGGGCGCCTGGCTCGTCAGCCGGCCCGCCGTCGGGAGGTTCGGCGGTGCGCCACCGGGCGTCGGGTCACCAGTCGGGACGACTGGCGCCGAACCCGGCGTTCCTGCGCTGGCCGGTCGAGCGCTCTCGATCCGCTTCAGGAGGGACATCGTCTACACCCCTTCTCGCCCCGAGGGGCCGCTTGTGTGCGTGGTCATCGCCATGCGAACAGTGACTTCTTCTGGGTCGATCTTGCGTGACTGTCATCCACGGTTGCGGGTCGCTCTCCGACCACGGACCTGGCGAGGCGGAGGATGTCCTGCGACACCTGGGCCTCGCGGTTCGAGAGGAAGAAGGGTACGCCACGATTGAGCGCGTACACCACACTGCGTCCGTCGCTCACGATCGTGTCATCGACCTTGCGCCCGATCGAGTGCTCGACGTCCGCGACGCGGATGCCGAGGGCCGAGTCCGCCCGGTTCAGCACGAGGCGAACCTTGCTCTCTTCGTAGCCCAGCTGTTCGGCGACCTCGAGGAAGAGCCGCATGTTCTTGATGCTCGTGATCTCGAGGCTGAGCATCGTCAGGATGACATCGGCTGCGTCCAGGATGGCGAGTGTCGAGTCGTTGAAATACGACGTGCAGTCAACGACGACGAGGTCGTGATCGGCCCGAAGACGATCGACGACCGTCTTGACCCCGGAGGCGGTGATCATCT
The DNA here is from genome assembly GCA_045804485.1 of Chloroflexota bacterium. Classification (GTDB taxonomy): domain Bacteria; phylum Chloroflexota; class Limnocylindria; order Limnocylindrales; family CSP1-4; genus SPCO01. The sequence continues at coordinate 8,567 of JBJMNA010000030.1, read as the reverse complement.
CCGCGGTCTCGGGCGACGGAGGAGCGAGGAGGACGCGGATCCCAGCGGTGTGGCTGATCAGGAACGTGTCAAGCGAATCCAGCGAGCCTGCCTCGAGCTCCGGGAGCAGATCAGCGATCGACTTGCTCTTCGGGTTGAGGTTCAGGAGCACACCGACGTCGCCGAACTGGAAGGACCCGTCCATGAGGACGACCTTCATGTCGAGCTCTGTCGCAGCTGCGATCGCAAGGTTGACCGCGACCGTCGTCCGGCCGACACCACCCTTCGGACTGAACACCGCGACGACCCGTCCGAACTCACCCGGCCCGCCGTCGCGGCCGTTCGTCGAGGTCCCGGGGCCAGCGGCGGCGGGAACCGCGAGACGGCTGATCTTGTCTCGTTCGCGCGCGCTGATCTGGCGGATCGATGCTGTCAGTTCATCGCTGCTGAAGGGCTTTACCAGGAATTCGCGAGCGCCGGCGAGCATCGACCGGCGGAGGTAATCGGCCTCGCCCTGGACCGACATCATGACGACGGCAGCATTCGGCACCGTGGCCGAGAGCTGTTCAGTCGCTGCGATGCCGTCCATGTCCGGCATGTTGATGTCCATGAGGATGACGTCCGGACTGAGCCGGGAGGCCATCTCGAGCGCCTCGCGCCCCGACGCCGCCGAGCCGACCACGTCGATGTCGCTTTCGAAGCCCAAGAGCTTCGTCAGGTGGTCGCGGGTCTCGGGGATGTCGTCGACGACGAGGACGCGGATCTGGTCGGCCATCTCGCTTGGTTGGTCCTTGGATCTCGAGGCTGCGATGGATGGGGTGTCGAGGGGGCCGCGACGGGCGCCGGACTCAGCGTCTGTGTCCGATGCGCCCGTCGGGCCGGTGCTTTGACCTCGGCCGGCGTCAGAGCCGGCTGAGCGGTGGATCAGGGTGCCGTCGGCGTCACCGTCTGGACGACTTCCGGCGGAAGGACACCGTACGAGTCGACGAGGACCTTCAGGGTGATGCCCGTGGTCTGCGCATTCTCGGGCGGGAGGGGTTGGCCGGTGACCGGGTCGACGAAGTCGCCGATCGAACGGAGAGCGAGGGTCGCGTTGCCGTCCATCTGCGAGAACTTCAGGACCTCAGCCTGCTGCGCGCTGACCGCGAGGATCACGATCTGCTGCTGGCCCGTCAGGGAAGTCGGGGGGCCTTCGGCCGGTGCTCCTGAAGCAACAGGAGCCGCGCTCGCGGCCGGGGCCGCTTGGGGTGGAAGCAAGGTTCCCATGACCTGCATGCCCTGGAGCAGGAGCTTGACGCTGGTCGCGTTGAGGCCGGTGACGACCGTGACGGTCTTGTCGGTCGGGTTGATCGTCGTGACCGGGAACTTGTCGGCCGTGAGCCCGACGACCATGTCCACGTAGTCGCCCGTCTTGATGACGGTGCCGACGCCGCTGAGCTGGTCGACCTGGACGGCCATGCATCGTAGGGTCGGTGGGCAGTCGACGGTGGTGATGGAACCGCTCGTCGTCGCGCCGATGGTCGCGGGAGTGATCTGCGCACCGGCAGCGACCTGCTGGCGGACGACCTGGCCGATGACCTGGGACGGATCCTTGTAGGCCCCCGGGCTGATCGCGTCGAGTGCGATCGTGATCGTCGAGACCTGGTCAGCCCGGATCCGCGTCGAAAGCGGGATATCGACCGTGGCTACGACGACAGGCCCGGTGGTCGGCGCAATCGGCGCCCCCTCGTTCGGATTGGGGTTCCGGACGAGGACCAGGATGCCGACGAAGGCCACGACCGCCAGGAAGATCCCGACGAGCAGAACGAGCCGATTCGAGCGCTTCAAGTTGGTTCTCCCGACGAGCTATGTGTGACAGGTGGCACCACTCTAGCATCGGCCCAGAGCCGCGCGACTATACCAAAGGGCTAGGACCATTAGGAGGAAACGGAAGGAAATCACGCGCGCTGCAAGGAGGATTGCAAGGTTCGCGACGGCGGGCGTACGAAGGCCCGCCGGCTGAGAGCCGGCGGGCCCGAAGGCTGTGAACCCTCAGAAGCTCGGAACGTCAGTCACTGGACCGACTGGAGTGTCGACCCGATCACGTTGAGCTTGTGGCTGACCTGGGTACCCAGGAAGAGGAGCGAGAGGATCGCGACGACTGCGATGAGTCCAAGGATGAGTGCGTATTCGGCGAGACCTTGACCGTCCTCGTCACGGATAAAACGATCGATGATGAGGCGGAGGCGGTAGGGCACGGTGATGACCTCACCTCCTTTCCGAGACCGCGTTCAGAATTGGCAAGGCCGCCGGGCTATACAGCCGGCGGCCTTGGACCAGTCTGGAAGGAGTGTCCTAGACGGACGTGCCGACCGTGTTGAGGATCGAGCTGACCTGGCTGCCCAGGAAGATCAGGGCGATGATCGCGACGATGGCGATCAGCGCGAGGATGAGGGCGTACTCGGCGAGACCCTGGCCTTCGTCATCGTTGCGGATGGACGAGATGAGTGCGATGAGCTGCGTCATGTTTTGGTTCCTCCTTTCCTTCGATCTCCCGGCCACTGGCCGGGGCGCACACGGTATGGGCGAACGCGGAGGAGTGTCAAGTCACTCCGGTCACCACGTGTGGCATCGAAGCGCCAGAAATGACACCGCCGAGCATCGATATGCCCGGCGGTGATCTTCTGGCGCTATCAGACCTAGACGGACGTGCCGACCGTATTGAGGATCGAGCTGACCTGGCTGCCCAGGAAGATCAGCGCGATGATCGCGACGATCGCGATGAGCGCGAGGATCAGGGCATACTCGGCGAGGCCCTGACCTTCCTCGTCGCTGCGGAGCGAGGCGAGGATCGAAGTGACGAGCGCCATGGGTGGCTGCCTCCCGGAATGATTGCTACCCTCCAGAAACCGAGGGCTGCGCCGACTATAGGGTCGCCTTGCGTGCTGGGACACTGGGTCGATAGTCCGGGGGGACTCACATGACGTTCGTCGTTCAGCCGCCGGTCGCGGCGTCGATCGCATTCCCGATCGCGATCAGCAGGTCGGAGAGCGTCCCACCGAACACGACGAGGATCACGACGGTGAACAGCACGGTGAGGGCGAGGATCAGGCCGTATTCGATCAGCCCCTGACCGGCCGATCGGCTCACCCCGGGTCGGATCCTTCCGCTGGCTCCGCGTCCGCGGCCACTTCGTCGGCGAGCTCAACGACCAGCCGCACTTCCGAGCCGTCTGGCAGGAGTTCGGCTGCGATGCCGAGTGTCGACGCGCGGCTTTCGATCTCGCGCCACGTCGATGGCGGCAAGGCGACGATGGCGTCGCGTTTCGCCGCTTCGATCGCCTCACGGGCGTCTGCCCGCCTGTCTTCCATCATCGCGGCCAGCGCAGGCGGGAGGTCGGCGTTCGCGGCGGCATCCGGGGTGAGGTCCGATGGCAGCTGTGCGATCGCTCGTGATGCGGAGACGCGCGCCTCGACCTGATCCGACCAATCGAGGTGGATCATGACGCGGTCCGCGCGCGCCGAGAGGTACGCCGTCAGTGCCTCGTCCAGGATCCGGAACAACCCGCTCTCGAGATCCATCGGCAGCCTTCGGTCGGCACCCAGCGAATCAAAGTCGACCGCCACTCCCGCCCGACGTCCGCGTTCGCGCGCTGCACGGCGGAGCGTGGGCACGAGCCCGAGGTCGTCGAGGACCATCGGCCGGACGTCGAAGATGAACGACTTGGTCGCCTCGAGCGTCTGCTGCACCATCGCCACGAGCTGGCGCACCTCGTTCCCGGCGCGGGCCGGGTCCGTCGTCACGAGACGGTCCACGATCTGCGCCTGGAGCACGATGTTCGTCAGGCTCTGTGCGGGTCCGTCGTGCATCGCTCGCGCGATCTCCCGCCGGAGGTCCTCCTGCGCGCCGAGCAGCAGCCGCGACACCGCGGGAGGGGCGCCCGACGGGTCTGCGAGCTTCGCCTTGGCCGCCTTCGTCGGTTTGGCTATTCGAGGCGGAGTGTCGTCGTACGCGGCGACTGCCTCGGTATAGACCGCGAGCGAGTCGCGGAACCGGGCCAGGGCGCGCTTCTTGCCTTCCAGCACGTCGACCTGCGACGCCATGAGCGCCGACCGCTGCGTCAGGACGACGAGCTGCGCATTCATCTCGGCGGCGACGGCTGGAGCGAGCGTCGTCCCGGCCGACCCGGCCTGTGCCGTCGCTGTCGCCAGCTTCTCCCCGGCAGCGGCCCGTCGCGTTTCGTGGCGCTCGGCCTCCGTCCTCGCCTGCGTGATGAGCAGGTCCACCTCCTCGAGCTCGATGTCGAGGCGCGCCAGCTCGTCCGCCATCGTCGCGGCGAGGTCGGGGAGGCTCAGTGGCGTCGTGGCAGGAGGCGCAGTGTCGGTCATCGTCTCGTTCGGATCGCGAGGTCGGTCGTTGGTCGGCGGTCGGTCGATCAGTCTTCGGGCATCCGGATCCAGCCCTGGCGCATCGCGTAGACGACGGCCTGGGTCCGGTCGTTGACCGAGAGCTTGCGGAGGATGGAGCTCATGTGGTTCTTGACGGTCTGCTCGCTGATCGACAGCGCGTAGGCGACCTGCTTGTTGGTCATGCCCTGGGCGATGTTGTCGAGGATCTCGACCTCGCGCGGCGAGAGGGGAGCGAAGATCGGGGCGGCGTCCTGACCGTAGACGGCCAGCTCCCGGAACTCCTTGAGGACGCGCGACGCGACGGCCGGCTTCGAGAAGACCTTGTCATTGATGAGGTACTCACCGCCGACGACCCGGCGGATGATCGTGACGAGGTCGTCCGGCCCGACGTCCTTGAGGATGAACGCCGCGGCGCCTGCCTTGATCGCGTCGAAGAGGGCGTCCTCGTCCTCGGTCTGGGCGAGCACGATGATCCCGCAGGCCGGCAGCTCGCGCTTGATCCGCTGGGTCGTCTCGATGCCGCCGGGCGCCGGCAGGGAGAGGTCCATCAGGATGATGTCGGGCGACGTCTCCATGGCGCGGTCGATCGCGCTCCGCGAGTCCTCCGCCTCGGCGACGATCTCGAAATCGCTCTCGCGGCCGATGATGTTGGCGATTCCCATGCGGAACAGCGCGTGATCGTCGACGACGAGGATCCTCGTGATCTCGTCGAGGGCGCGGCGATCAGGCCCACCGCGTCGGCGGTCCGGCCCGCTGTAGTCCATCGTCATGTGGTCTCCTCTTCTCCCATGGCCGGTCCCGTCGGGATCGCCAGGCGGACGACGGTCCCGCCGTCCGGCCGCGATCGTACGTCGAATCGTGCGCCGATCAGCTCGGCACGCTCACGCATGAATTGGAGCCCGAAATTCCGGCGACCTCGTGCCGCGACCGCGCCGATGTCGAATCCTCGTCCATCATCGCGAACCTCGAGGACCCAGCCATCGTCCGCGACCTGGGTCACGACCGCGACGTGTGTCGCAGCCGAGTGCTTGCGGACATTCTGCAGCGCTTCCTGGGCCACCCGCAGCGCGACAGTGCGCTGACCGTCGCTCAGGAGAGTCGCGGGCGCCCCGAGGTCGGTCGTGATCTCCAGGCCGGTCAGCGTCCGCATGTGTTCGACGGTGTCCGTGATGGCCCCGTCGAGCCCGAGCTCATCGAGCAGGGGCGGCCGGAGCTGGCTGATGAACGCCCGAACGTCGCCGAGCTCGCGGCGGAGGAGCTCGCGCAGGAACCGCAGCTCCGTGCGGGCGAGAAGCGGGTCGGTGTCGATGACGCGCTCGATGTACTCGACCTGGAAGATCGTGTTGCTGAGTGCCTGAGCCGGGCCGTCGTGGATCTCCTGGGCGAGCCTCGATCGTTCCGCCTCCTGCGCCTCCAGGATCCGCATCTGGTAGTCGCCGTCGCTGGTCGGCCCGCCGGCCTCCGTCAGGAGCGTCGCGTCGCCGCGCTCGAGGAAGAGCCACGTCCGTTCGAGCGTCCGCTCAGCGAGCTCGAGCTTGGCGAGCTCCGCCTGACGCTCGCCGATGTCGCCCGTGAGCGACTCCACGTCACCGCGCAGTGCACGTCGGCGCGCGTCGTCCGCGCCCGCCTCCGCGGCGTCGGCAGCCCGATCGACGGGCGACGTCCCGGTCTGGATGTGGAGGCCATCGAGCGAGCTTCGGTCGTCGGCATCGAGCTCGTCGCGCAGCTCCTGCCACTGGCCGAGAGCGTCCGCGTAAGCGGCTCGATAGCGTTCGCGCACGCTGCGCAGGGTGTTCGCGCTGTAGCCGACCGCCGCCTTCGCCTCCGCGTGGAGTCCGTCGAAGCGACTGTCCCGTGCATCGGTCCCGGCGCGTGCTGGCTCCATCGAGGCTTGAGTATAGGGGTCGGTCCTCACCGGCAGACGACCTCGTAGGCTCGGACACCGGCGATCGGATCCGTGCCGGTGCCTTGCGCCGGACCGAGGTCGATGGGCCTGAAGCAGTCTCCGCCGGCGAGATTCGCTTCGAGGTCCGCCGAGAGCCGACGGCCGTCAGGGTCCATCAGGACGACCAGTCGCGCATCGAACGTCGAGGCGAGATCCAGGACGTCCGCCGGCGACTCCTCGGGGAGGGCGAGGGACGGGATCCGCGCCGTCTCTGCCAGCCAGATCGGAAAGTCCGTGATCACCGGTCCCGCGGCGGTGTCGAGCGGGTGACCCGCGGCGGCCATCCGGCGCGCGAGCTCCTCCCATTGGGTCGCGGTCTCACGTGACTGTGCCCCGAAGATCGGCAGAAGCGCGACGGAGAACAACAGCGACCCGAAGATGCCGAGCGTCGGACCGAGCCAGGCGACGGGTCTGGTCCACCCTTGGCGCGCGCCCAGCCGTGCGATCGCCGCGTCGAGCGCGAGCAGCGCCGACACGATGATGAGGACGTTGACCGGGCCTGAGGCGTGGAGGAAGGTGCCCCACGTCGTCGCGACTGGGAAGACGAGGCCGGTGACGAGGAAGGTGACGACCGACAGGATCAGGACCGGGCGGATGGCCGCGCCACGCGCCTGCCACGGCAAGGCGAGCAGGCCGATGAGCGAGATCGGAAGGCCGACCACGAGGAGGACCGAGAACAGGTTGTGCCCGATCCCGGTCGCTCGAAGCTCGAGGAGCCGGGCTGGGCCGGCCGCGAGATAACGGGACAGGGTCGGCGGGTCGTTCCAGGCGAAGATGTCGAGCCCGTCGAGGCTCAGCGCGTTGGCGGCCGCCTGGCCTGGCAGCGGGCTGCCGAACACGACCCAGTCGCGGAGCATCCACGGGGCGAAGACGAGCAGCGCCACCGCGCCGGCGACCGCAACGAGTCGGAACTGGCCAGCCCGCCAAGCGACGACGGCCCAGGTGACACCGAGCCAGAGCGCCTCATTCCGCGTCAGGGCTGCGAGGCCGATCAGGACTCCGAGTCCGAGGACGCGAGCGTCCGCCAGGCGAACGGCGCGGCCGTCACGCGCGATCCGTGTCATCAGCAGGCAGGCCGCGAGCGCGAGGACGGCGAACGGCATCGTCGAGTCCGGGAGCGCGCTGTGGAGGAGAAGTGGCAGATAGACGGCCGCAGTCAGGCCGACGCCGACCGCGAGGGTCCGAGCGCGGCCCGGCGGGAGACCCCGCTCGGTGGCGATGTCCGCACCGAGCCGCCAGGCGAGGACCGGCACGATGGAACCGACCACGACCGACGCGACCTGCGCCGCCTGGAACGTGTGCCCGATGATCGCCATCGGGAGCGCGGCGAGAAAGGTCGGCAGGGGCAGCCAGACCTCGAAGGCGGGTCTCGGGAACACGAGCGGCGGTGTTCCGTAGCTCCAGAGGGCGTCCGAGACGAGGCCGCGTCCCTCGAGCAGGTTCCGCGCGACGCCGACGTAGTACGCGGTGTCTTCCGGCTTCGGGAAGACGATGAGCGAGGCGACCAGCGCCCGGGCGATGAGTGCGACGCCGAAGATCGCCGCGGCGGTGAGCCATGCTTCCCGGCGCGTCACGGCGTCCCAGTGCAGCGAGTGTCCGCCGCGTCGAAGCAGACCGGATAGAGCGCGAGGGTCGGGGCCGCGCCGTCAGCGGCCGGGATCGTGAAGGCAGGCGCGCCGATCCAACCCGGCCGGGTCGTGCCCTCAAGGACCGGCTGAAGAGCCTCAACCGTCCCGCCGCGCTCCAGGATGAGCCATCGGATGTCGTACGCGTGCGCGACGTCGCCGATGGTGTCGATCGGATCGTCCGGAGAGACGACCCCGCCGCGTCCGGTGAAGTACTTGAAGCCGGCCGCGTCGATCGACATCAGCCGGTCCGTCGCTGGGACGGCGCGCCTGTCGAGCTCTGTCGCGAGCGCACGGCGGGGCGTCGCGTCGGCACGCCAACCGGCCTGGACGACGGGTGCGAACAGGAGCCCGGAGGCGACGACGAGACCGACGATCGTCCACGAGAAGACGGGGATCGCCTGGCGCGGGTCCCATGCCGGCCGGCGGCGGGCGATCGCGATGACGAGGGCGGCCACACCTTCCAGGGCAAGGATGTATGCGTACGGCCCGAGGCCGACCGCTGTGTGGATGAACGCCCCGCCAGGGACGTGGAGCGGGAAGACGATCATCGCGCCGGCGAACAGGATCGCCGTGAACAGGAACCAGGGCAGCAGGTCGTCGGAGCGACGGCGCAGCCAGCCGCCCCAG
>JBJMNA010000029.1:0-5223 GCA_045804485.1 Chloroflexota bacterium | reverse complement strand
TTCGGCGCGCACTGGTCGATGTGGCTCCCGACCGTCCGTGACGCCGTCGTCGGGTCGGTGTTGTATTACGGGACGACGGATGGCCCTGTCCTCACCGCCGCGAGGGTCCCTGTCCTTGGCCATTTCGCCGAGGACGACCCGTTCGAGACCGCGGAGTGGGTCACAGAATTCGAAGGGACCATCCGGGCGGCCGGCCGCGACGTGGTCATCCATCGCTACCCTGGGACGGGCCACTGGTTCGCCGAGCCGTCTCGTGATGCGTACCGGCCGGAAGCGGCCGACCTCGCGTTCGAGCGGACGGTCGCATTCCTGCGCACCCACCTCGGATAGGGGTGCCGCTCCGGGTCGCCATCCTCGTCGCGACGGGGCTCGTCTGGGGCGCCGTGTCGCTCCAGGCCGTCGCGAGCCCCGCGTCCACGAGCCCTGCGTCGGCGCTCGACTGGCTCGCGATCGTCGGGTTCAGCCTCGCGTTCTGGCTGACCGGTGCGGGCCTCCTGGTGCTGCGCGACTCTGTCGAGCCGGGCTTGAACGTCAACGTGACGATCGTCCTCGTCGCGATCGCGTGTGTCGTGGCCGGGATCACGAACCTGCTCGAAAATGGCTTCGGCGTCGGCGCCGTTGCCGCCGTCTTTGCGGTCTCCGCGCTCGTCGTGTGGTTGGGGCTCTTCGCGATCGGCGCCATGATCGCGATATCGCGTGACCGATCGCTCGCGTTCGTTCCGTTGCTGACGGCGATCGGGTTCGCCTTGTTCGAGATCGGTGGCGGCGTCCTGACGATGGCCGCATGGGTCGCCTTCGCCCGGATCGTCGTCAGGCGAGCGCACCGCGTCACGACGACCCCGCCCGAGGCGAGCCCATCGGTCTGACTCGCTAGAGTGGAACGCGTGTCAGATGTGCGACCGATGACGTCTCCCGGCGGTCGATCGACGGCCGGCGCCGTCGCCGACGACCTCACGGCGTGGATCGATGAACGGCTCGAGGCAGTCGGTGTCCGGCGCCGGAGTGCCCCGAGGATCGAGCGCGTCTGGGCTCGCGCGACCACGGTGAGCTTTGCGACCGATCGCGGCCCGATGTGGGCCAAGGCCGTGCCCGGCGTCTTCGCCCACGAGGTCGCGGTGACGGTCCTCCTCGCCGACATCGACCCCGGTTGCGTGCCGCCCGTCGTCGCCGCGGACGAGGATCTCGGCAGGATCATCACCGAGCACGTCGAGGGACCGACCCTGGCGTCCGAGCACGATCGACCGGATGCGTGGGCCGCGACCTTGATACGCCTCGCGGAGCTGCAGCGCGTGCTCGCCGCCGAGCCGGTCGCGCTCGCCATCGCCGGCGTGGCGATGGCACCGATCGAAAGCCTGGCCGAGGCCGTCCCGCGTCTGCTGGCGGATGACGGGCTCCTCGCCACCGGGCGACCCGGCGGGCTGACCAAGGGAGAGGCGAAGATGCTGCGCGCCCGAGCCCCGGACTTCATCGCGGCCTGCGAGAGCCTCAGCGAGAGCACGATCCCGGACACTCTCGATCACGGCGACCTGTCCGGCGACGAGGTCATCCTGGGTGAGATGGGTCCCGTCTTTCTCGACTGGTCGGACGGGTCCGTGACGCACCCGTTCCTCTCGGCGGCGTCGCTGCTCGCCGACGGCGCGCCGGGGGACGACCTCGCGGGGGCGTACCTCGCCCCGTGGATCGGCGCAGGGATCGTCACCGATGCGGTCGGGCGGGAGGCGCTGGCGGACGCGGCGACGGTCGTGCCGCTGCACGTGGCGGCGCTGTACGCCGACAGGATCCTGCCCGCGCTTGGCGGCGAGGCACGCTCGGATCCGAAGGTCGTCGCCGGGCTCCGCAGGCTCGTCACGCGATGACGCGGCAGCGAATCCCCGATGACGTGCTTGCCGCGGCCCACGCGCGGGCTGCCGCGCGGGCAGCTGGCGACTGGCCCGAGGCGGACCGGCTTCGCGCGGGGATCGAGTCAGCGGGCTGGAAGATCGCGGACCGCGGCACCGACTTCGCACTCACACCGGCCGCGCCGCGGGACGTGGCCGAAGGGGACCGGATCCGGTACGGAGCAAGCCGCAGCGTCCCCTCCCGGTTCGACGAGCCGTCCACGGGGCCGGCGACCGTCGTCCTCATCGCGACCGACTGGCCGGACGACCTTGCCCGTGCGCTCGCCGGACTCCGCACGCACGCGCCTGTCGGGACTTCCGTCGTGATCGTCGCGGACGGTCCGTCAGCTGATCTGGCCGCTGCGCTCGAAACGATCTCCGGCTCCTCCGCGACCGAGATGGAGATCGTCTGGACGAGCGAGCGCCTCGGCCACGGCGCGGCGATGAACATCGGGATGCGGCGTGCGACCGGTGAGGTCGTCATCCTGGTCGACACGAGCGTCGAGGCGACCGGCGACATCGTCAGCCCGCTCGTCCACGCGCTCGAGGACCCGACGGTCGCCGTCGCCGGTGGCTGGGGGATCGCGTCGGCGGACCTCCGGACGTTCGAGGATGCGCCCCCTGGTGACGTCGATGCGATCGAGGGCTATGTCCAAGCTTTTCGCCGGACCGACGCGGCGGAGCGTGGCCCGATCGATGAACGGTTCCGGTTCTACCGGAACGCGGATATCTGGTGGAGCCTCGTGCTCCGCGACGAGGGCGACGACGCGGTCCCAAGGCGAGCCCTCGCGCTCGATCTGCCGGCCATCCGCCACGAGCATCGCGGTTACGCGAGCCTCCCGGCCGACGAACGCGACCGCCAGAGCAAACGGAACTTCTACCGGATCATCGACCGATTCGGGTCCCGGCGCGACCTGCTGGTCAGACGCTGACGGGGACGGCGCCGACGTCGCGCTCGTCCTCCATCTGCCAGACCGTTTCGAGCGGATCCCGCTTGCCGATCGCGAGCCAGGCGATGGGTGCGGCGAGCAGCGTCAGGACGCCCGTGCTGACCATCACGGCCCGGACGGCCTCCGTGTAGGAGCTGGCGTACGCGATCGCGTCCGCAGGTTCGATGCCGCCGACGAGGACGCCGTAGGCCGGCATGTTGATCGCGGCCAGGAGCGTCCGGAAGGCGTCGACGGACGCGTCGATCTCGGTCTGCGGCTGCCCCACGAGTGACGATGCGTAGCTGTCGAGCGCGAGCGTTGTGACCACGACGGTCACGACGACCAGAGCAGCTCGGCTGCCAAGGGCGACGGATGCCTCGTTGAGCGCTGCGGCCGTTGCCGGTAGTCCGCGCGGCACGCTCGCGAAGATGATCGCCGTCCGCACCGTCGTCGCGATGACGAACCCTGCGCCGATGAGCACGAACGACAGCGCGAACCCGAGATAGCCGGCACCCGGCCGGAGGATCGCCGCGATCAGCAGGCTGCCGAGGCCGACCGCGAGGATCCCGCCGACCACCAGCGTCCGGGGTCGAAAGCGACTGAGCAGGATCCCTGCCACCGGACCGGCAGTGGCGAGCGCGACCATGAACGGCACCGTCGCGATGACCGACAGGATCGGGCCGTAGCCGAGCACCACCTGGAAGTAGACCGGCACCTGGAACAGGGCCGCCGTCTGGGCATAGGCGATGACGAAGCCGACGAACAGCGCGATCGCGACCGGCCGCCGATGGATCCGGAGCGCCGACCGCCCGGACGCCCGGCGACGCCGCTCCATGAACGAGCCCACCGCGACAAGGCCGACGCCGGCAGCGACGAGCCCGAGACGGATGCCGTCAGCGCTCGGCCCCTGGAAGCCGATGATCCCGGCGGTCAAGACGACGATGCCGAACGCCCAGACGGCCGTCACGAGGATCTCCGTCCGGTGTGTCGCGCCGGCCGTCGGAAGGTCGCCCCAGTGGCGCCGGGCGTAGACGAAGGCGACGATCGCCGCCACGGCTGCCGCGGCGAAGGCCGGCGCTCGCGACCCCGTCGGCCCGAACAAGGTGAGCAGGACCGGCGCCGCGGCCGACGCCGCACCGTAGGCGCCGTACGCGAGGCCGATCGCGGTCGCGCGCAGGACCCCCTGGTACCGGGTGGCGACCCCTGCCAGCGCGACCGGCAGGACGATGCTCGCGCACGCGACATCGATGCAGCGGCCGAGGACGAACAATGGACCGTCCGCGATCACCAGGCCGCCGATGCCGGTCGCGACGAGCCCGCCGAGCGCGACGAGCATGACCCTCCGCCGCCCGTCGGCGTCGCCCAGCACACCGCCGACGAGGAGCGTCCCGGCCGTGAGGATCGAGATGAGGAGGAGCAGCGCCTCGATCCCGGGTCGCTCGCGGACAGCGGACTGGACGGACGCGAGACCCGGCGACAGGATCCGCGGCGCCAACCCGGCCGCGAGGAGGGCAAGGCACGCCGCGATGAGCGTCTGGACGGCGCCCGGCTCGCGGTCGAGGTCGGTCAGGAACGCCGGGATCGGTGGCCGTCGCACCTGCGGATGCTAGTCGCTCGTGTCGTGCCCTCGTCGGGTGAGCCGGCTGCCGTCCGGCCCGTCCATCACGTCCCAGCCGGCGGCCGCGAGCTGGTCGCGCAGGGCGTCGGCACGTGCGTAATCGCGCGCGGCACGAGCAGCGTCCCGTTCGGTGCGCAATGCCGCTGCCTCCGCGGGAACGCTCGCCTCGTCCGGAGCGTCGCCCGTCGTCCAGACGCTCTCGAGATCCAGCCCGAGGACCGCGTCCGCGTCGAGGATGAGCCAGCGCCGCTCCTCGTCCGGGATCGGCGCCCGCAGGATCTCGCGCAGCAGCGCGAGCGCGGCCGGCATGTCGAGATCGTCGTCGATGGCGCGGACGAAGCGCTCGTGGAGCGACCGTCCGGCGTCGGACAGCGGCGCGACGGGCGCGGTGGCGTGATCGGCAAGCGCGTACGACACGGAGCCGTCGGACCCGTGGCCGGCGATGCCTGTCGCGACCCCGGTCGGCCGGTCGCCGGCTCGACCCGCGCGCAGGGGCGGGGGAGCGGCCCACGGCCCATCCGCCGGCGCGGGCCCGAGCGCGAGCACCCCCGCGCGCAACGATGCGAGAGCCGCCGCCGCCGCGTCGACCGACCGATCCGAGAACTCGAGCTTCCTCGAATGCCGCGACGTCAGGGTCAGGTATCGGAACGCCAGCCGATCGATGCCTCGTTCGGCGAGCTCCGTCACGCGCAAGAAATTGCCCGCCGACTTCGCCATCTTCCGACCGTCCATGAGCAGGAACTCGCCGTGGACCCAGTGTCGCGCCGGGACGTCGCCGATGATCGCGGCCGTCTGGGCG